>NZ_JBWZNA010000005.1:0-243712 GCF_056725885.1 Acinetobacter sp. GRABPA_MV_2 | reverse complement strand
TTATAAGCATTGGAAAGATAATTCTGATAAAACTGAAGAAAACGATTGGACAGGGAGTTGGACTGGACACAATGGTGTTAATTCTTTATCAGATTTTTTGAAATCTCCTGCTAAGCAGGTTCAAATCATTGGAGAATGGATAGATCTTCTTTGCAAACGATTAAGAAATAGAAGTTTTAATGAATACTATGGGAAAATAATCAATGGAATTGAAATTACTGAATCGGGTGCTATTGCAGGGGCTCATTTAGTTGGTGACGGAGGCTTAGGTTCTTTTTTAGGTATATCAGGTTTTAAAGGAAATTATAAAGAAGTAGATGGAAATAATGTTCATATTAGTAAATATATTGAGATGTTTAACCATTATGACTTAGAAAGCTGTTGTAGTAGAAAAATATATATAAAATTAAAGAACCAAATTGGACAAATAGCAAAAAATAAAAAAGTAACTATTGAATCTGAATATAGTGGTAAGTTTAAACAATCAAAGTTTATTGTAAATGCAGAGTCAGATGAGCAAGGACTATTACCTGTTATTATTAGACATCCAGGCAGTAAAATTATAATTAAGGCAGATGGAAAACAATCAGCTGTTATTACCCAAGCCTCTGATAAAAAACAATCTATTGAATTAAGTGTAAGTGAAGATATTAAAATTCAATCTGTTCTACAAAAAACTGCTGAACCAGAGCCAAAACAAGAAAAAGTTGTTGTTGAACAGAAAACTGTTGATTCGAAGAAAGATGAGGTGAAAACAAATGCTTCTAAAGATATAAAATTTGATATAGCCATAATAGAAAGTGACACAAATAGAAAAATAACGAATATGAGGTTTTTTGTAAGATATAAAGGTAAGATCAAAGAGCATACTTCTGATAGTTCAGGAATAAAAACTGGTATAATTGCAGAAGAGGGTGAAAATTTAGACATATTGGTAAATGGAAGTAAAGGTTACCAAAAAATAAAAACAATATCCGTAACAAAAGGAATGGAAAATAGTTGTATATCAGTCCCATTAGGGCTAGTCAGTGTGAAATTGAAGATACATGATAGTAAAGGTAAAATTTTAAAAAGTACTAAGTTTTTTGTTTCATATAGAGGCAGAGAAATAGAGAAAACAACGGATAATAATGGCTTTATTCAATTAAAAATGTTGAATGCATTTGTTTATAAATTGCTACTTTCAAATAAGAAACCTGTTTTGACATTAAGAAATGATCCAAGTATTTCCGTAATTAATGTCAACTTAAATTCTGCGGCTACAACAATACAGATGCCTCGAGTAGCTCCAAATCCTCCTAGTAAGACAGTACCAGCAAAAGCAACCCCAGCGAAAGAAACGTCATCTAAGAAAGAAGAGAGCTTTGTTGATTACTTAATTGATTTTATTCCTTCATTAGGAAGAATAGAGAATGTTCATACAGAGAAAAATGGTAATCCTTTAACTAAACAATATGGTAGTGATGTCGCTTTTACTATTAAAACAATAAATAAAGAGACAGGTAAGGAAGAAAATCTAGCTTATTCAATTAAATATAATGGCGCAAAAAGAACACATTATACTGGGCAAGATGGGATTGGATTAAAAAAACATCGGGGCGAAGAAGGGAAGAAAATTGAAATTGTTGTAGATGTTGATAGTAAAGAACAAGTACTTTATACCGCTGTATTGAAGAATCCTATGCCAGTTATTGAGTTAAGAATAGATAAGCCAAAAGATGATGGCTCATATTTATTCCCTTTAAAGGCACGGACAAATTCATATAAAAATGGATTTGCTCGATTTGGTTCTAATCGTAGTGGTGGAAAACGTAAACACGCAGGTTGTGATCTGTATGCACCAGCAGGAACCGAAATTAGAGCGATGGCTGATGGTGTAGTAAGAAATATTTATTATTTTTATGATAATACAGATGCTATTGAAATTGTTCATCCAAAACATATCATTCGTTATGGGGAAGTTAGAAAGGGTAAAGCTTTAGTAAAAGCTGGAGATAAAGTTGTAAAGGGTCAAGTAATAGCTTATGTAGGTAGCTTAACAACTAAAGGTATTCCAAGTATGATGCTGCATTTGGAAATGTACTCAAATCCAAATAATAAAGGCACTTTAAACGGTACAAGTGTTTATAAGCGGCGGTCGGATTTAATTGATCCTACACCATTTTTAGATAGCGCATCATTATGAGCATTAAATCATGAAGAATATTTATATCTTAATTTTTATAGGTGCTTTATTTGCATGTAGTAATAAAGACCAAGAGAAAACACCAAGTAGCTTAAATAACGAATCGAATGTAATACATACAGAAGTGTATGAGCAACAATCTCCAGCTATAAGTGAGGCTTTACCAGTAAGTGAACCAACAGTAATTACAGATAAGGTGGTCGATACAAAAGATGATGTTCAAGCAAATCAAATTTCATGTTTAAATAAAAATATTACAGATTGGTATGGTTTTGATGAAGCTAATGCTGAACCTAAATGTGAAAATTTAAGCAATTTTAGATTGACTTCTTATAAGTGTGATATCTCTAAAAATGCTTTTGGTTCAAATAAAGATGCTCTTTTATTAGAAAATCAAGACAAGCGAATTTTCGCTTATTCTAATGCTAAAGATTGCAATGAGATTCTAGAAATACGAAATTCTAATGCACCATAAAGTTATCTTTTTTAATTTTATTATTTGCAAATAATTTTAGTTTCAAATAAAGATGTATTAGTAATATATTTTTAAACTTAGTATCCGTACTAAGTTTTTATTTATAAGAAAAATTAATAGATACCCTTGTTATAGATGAGATGGTAATTAAGAGTAAGACTGGACTGTACTAAGTTAACAAAGATTTTAAATACATTATTATGGATATAATTAAAAATTCGATAATATAGAATTTTCCAAAAAAAATTAAAGATAATAAGGATTTAAAAAAATTGATTTTTAAAGAATCTTTTTATTAAATTAAAACCAATTTAATATTTTTAAATTTTTGATTTTAATATTTTTAATTTTATTGTTATCCCCGTTAATTAAATAGGGTAGTTTAGCGCTAATCAAAATAGGTAAGTCATCTTCAATATCATCACTGTATGTTGCAAGCCAAGGTTGTTTGATATCAAGCTTATTCAATCTTCTTACTTTTTCTTCAGACCTACAATGTATCCCACTTATCCATCCTCCCAGCTTGTTTTGTAGAGGAGTACCAATAATTTTTACATTTAGATTGATAGACTCGAGTAAAACATTCGCTAACTTTTCTGGTGCAGCCGTAGCAATAAACACAATTCTTCCATTGGCTAAATGATCTTTAACTTCATTTATACCTTGCTCAAACCAATATAATGAATTGAAAGAATTGTTTTTGATATTCATAGAGAAATTCTTAAAGCTGTATTCTAATTCTTCTTCGTTCAAGCCATACGTTGCAATCCATAAATACAATGAAGCACCTTTAGATTTATATTTCTTAAATTTCATAAGAGGCAAAGCGATGGGCGTAACAATAAGTGCAGCGATAAATCTAAAAATATTGGATTTTAATTTATCTGATAGCCATGCCTTTGTAGAGTCACCCGATAGTAATGTCCCATCCAAGTCAAAAACAACAGTTTCTTTCATATATTTCTCTAGATTTAGTGATAGTGATAAGAATGAATTTTCAAAAAGAGTATTTTTAATAGTTGGTTTATAAAATAATAAAATATTTTATTGTATTGCGATATGGTTATAATAGTTTAACTTGATTATTTATAAATTAATTAAATGAAAAATTTTTGTTTATTATTGCTGGCTTTTTCTGCTAACACATTTGCAAATACAGATAAGTGGAGTGGTACTTATCATTATTATAGTTCAGAAGAACTACCAGGTGGAAATGTTGCGACGATAGAATCTGTCTTAACACTAACACCAAAAAAGTGTGAGTATTCTATTGCTGGCTTTCAAGTTGATAAATCCTATATATGCAAAGTGAAAGAGAAAAATAACGAGCTATATTTATTTAAAGTTCAAAGTGGTGAAAAGTTAGGAAAAGTGGTCTTTAAGAAAGGAAAATACTATCTTTATTCTGATGAAGTTTTAGATATTAAAGACAACTTATTTTTTAAAGATAAACAATAGTTATAGAGCTTTTTTTTAAATATTTTAGATTCTATAAAAAAGCCCAACATAAGTTGGGCTTTTTTTACGTCTCTACAATCCCTTCTAAATCTTCGAGCGTATAGTTCGGCATATCAATAATATGGGTTTGAATACCTTCTTGAACGTAATCATTAGCATGAGGATATAACCAGCGAGTGATCTGTTCGGCAACACTTGAGTGATACTGAATTTCAAAGTGATTTAAGCCATAAAACACAGCTTTATGTGAGTCTGGAACTTTAAGCTGAAAGCGCGGATTAGGATGTTCGCCTAGTGCGCTTTTTACACTCACTAAGTAGTCGCCAATTACGGTCAACGCTTTATTGCGCACCTTTTCAAATTCTAAGGTCCCTGCCACTAAAAAGGTGTTGATATGGGAAGGTAGTGGAGCAGGGGCACGGTTATCATCCATCATACCAATACGGGCATCCATATGTTCCCAATCATCATCACGAACGCTACCGTGGCGTAAGTCTAAAATACCATTACTACGAATATTAACCAGTTGACCGAGTAAGCCGACAAAAGGGAAAGCCCCAAGTTTATCTTGTATGGTAAAGCCAAAGCGCTCTAAAACTGCCCCATGATGTGGAGAGCCAATGCAGACTAGATTCTCGACCATATGGATCCATTGATACATATTTTGTTTGCCATAAAACAAGGCACTACGAGATACTAGCCCGCCCATACTATGGCCAATGATATCAATACTGGTAATTCTTGGATTACGTTGGACCAAGTCTTCTAATAAGTTCGAAAAACTGCGTCCATTGGCTGAAATGCGTCGGCCTGTATTGTAATTTAAATACAACATCGTGTTATGGTCACGCTGTGCTAACAGACGTTCCCCAATTCCACCATAATGTGCATTTGACCAAGTCAGATGGTTCATACACAAACCATGAGCTAAAATCACAATACGGCCTGCAAGTTCCCCTTGTTGTATTGCACCGTAGTGATCGTATAGCACCATAGGTAAGGCGAGGGGGCTATGCTGTTTAAGTAGATAATCCCCAAAAATCCCGTTCAAAATGCCGACTAAAAAATGTAGGCTTGGGGTGAGGGTTTTTTCGTGAAGTGTGGGATATTTTTCAATAATATGACGTAAGCTTGGCGCTAAAAAACAACTACCGTATTTTTGTAAAGCGCCATAAGAAAATTGATATGCCTTTTGCACAAATGGTCGTTTTTGAAAGTTTTTAGCATTTTGTGTACTCACACCAAAAGCATTTTTTAATACTTCAATATTAATAACTTGAATTAATTCATGTACACCATTTAAGCTGGTACTGAACAGTTGAGCTAAACCTTCTAATACGTCTGCCTGACTAGGTGGCGTACGATCCCATTTACAATAAGTTTCATGTAGTGGTGTTAAGCTCGGCATATCTTTTCCCCATATACGTTATAACCGACGTTTTAAGCTGTACTTTTTATCAACGGCAGCTAACGTTTCCATCTTAGTAGTTTAAATAACACATGTTTTTAAAATACTGATGAATGGTTAGTTGAGTGGTTTTTCTTGTCTGACAATAGTGTTTTTATATACAAACTGAGAACAAAAATGTGAATTTATTCTCAATTTAGAGGGAAATATATGAATATTATCTACCTCCATGGCTTTAATAGTAGCTCTCTTTCAATTAAAGGGTTGAGCCTTAGACAGTATTGTAGCGAATTGGGCATAAATGTGCATTTGCCAGACTTAAATAGATCTCCTGATCTAGTGGTTGAGCAAGTTTCAGAGCTGATAGAGTCTTTAGATGATGTGGCCTTAGTCGGTAGTAGCCTTGGCGGGTTTTTTGCGACATATTTTGTCGCGAAATATAATGTTCCAGCTGTACTGATTAACCCTGCTATGCAACCATGGAAGCTGTTTGATGAGTTATTTCAAGTTGAAAGTATGCCCTATGTGGTGAATGATCAATGGTCAATTGACCATGTTCAGTTAAGGCAGTTAGAACAACTGGAACTGAATCAACCTGAAAATGCCGACAAAATACTCGTCTTATTGCAACAAGGCGACGAAATTTTGGATTATCGTCAAGCACAACGCTATTATAGTGCTGCAACGCCATCCTCATTGATTTTGACGGATGCTCATGGCAATCATGCTATGGAAGATTTTGAAGAAAAATTACCGTTAGTGATCGAATTCTTTGCGCACACCATCAAATAAGGAAAACGTACAACGTGACACAATATACGGCTCAATCGCTTGAAGTTCTTTCCGGTTTAGACCCTGTTCGTCGTCGTCCAGGGATGTATACCGATACGACTCGACCTAACCATTTAGCCCAAGAAGTTATTGATAATGCTGTTGATGAAGCATTAGCTGGTCATGCCGACAAAATATGTGTCACGGTTTATAAAGATGGTTCGTTGTCGGTTGAAGATAACGGCCGTGGTATGCCAGTCGATATACATCCTGAATATGGACAAAGTGGTATCGAAATTATTCTAACCAAGCTCCATGCTGGTGGTAAATTCAGTACCGATAACTACCAGTTTTCGGGTGGTTTACATGGTGTGGGCATTTCCGTTGTAAACGCTTTATCAACACGGGTTGAGGTCGAAGTTCAACGTCAGGGTAACCTATACCAAATGGCCTTTGAGCAGGGTGAACCAGTAGCACCTTTAGCTGTTCTTGAGGGTAAAGCACCAAAACGTGCGACAGGTACAACTGTACATTTTTGGCCAGAAGCTAAATATTTTGATAGTCCAAAATTTGCGTTAAAAGCACTCAAACACAATTTAAAAGCCAAAGCTGTTTTAGCGGCTGGCTTAAAAATTATTTATATTGATCAAATTAATGATGAAAAAATCGAGTGGCAATTTGAAAATGGCCTCGTCGATTATTTGATGGATGAATTACAAGACCGCGAAATCTTGCCAAACCCTGCATTTGTGAGCAGTGGTCAGGCAGACCGTGCGGCTTGTGAATTTGCGATTTGTTGGAATGTAGAAGGCGGTGAACAGGTTCAAGAAAGTTACGTCAACTTAATTCCAACTGCACAAGGTGGTACTCATGTGAACGGTTTACGCTCAGGTGTAACTGAGGCATTACGTGAGTTCTGTGAGCTGCGTAATTTGCTGCCACGAAACCTCAAACTTTCGGCAGAAGATGTTTGGGATGGCGTGAACTATATCTTGTCGCTCAAGTTCCAAGAGCCGCAGTTTTCAGGTCAAACCAAAGAGCGTCTTTCGAGTCGTGAAGCATCAAATATTGTTTTAAATATTGCTAAAGATGCTTTTTCACTCTGGCTAAACCAACATGCTGAAATCGCGATGCAACTGGCTGAAATGGCGATTTCTAAAGCAGGTCGTCGTTTAAAAGCAGCAAAGAAAGTCGAGCGTAAAAAAATTGTTTCCGGCCCTGCATTGCCGGGTAAGTTGGCAGACTGTGTTGGCCAAACACGTGAGGACAGTGAGTTATTTATTGTCGAGGGTGACTCAGCAGGTGGTAGTGCAAAGCAAGCGCGCGATAAAAACTTTCAGGCGATCATGCCAATTCGTGGAAAAATCTTAAATACGTGGGAAGTTTCTTCAGATGAAGTACTCGCTTCTCAAGAGGTTCACGACATTGCGATTGCCATCGGGGTAGACCCAGGCAGTGATGATTTATCTGAACTACGTTACGGCAAAATTTGTATTTTAGCCGATGCCGATTCTGACGGTTTACATATTGCGACCTTATTATGCGCCTTATTCGTTAAACACTTTCCAGCATTGGTTGAAGAAGGGCATTTGTATGTAGCAATGCCACCATTATTCCGTATCGACATTGGTAAAGATGTCTATTACGCGCTTGATGATGATGAGCTTGAAGCTATTTTGAAAAATGTTAAAGGTAATCGAAATCCGCAAATTACCCGATTTAAGGGATTGGGTGAGATGAACGCGATTCAATTACGTGAAACGACTATGGACCCGAACACGCGTCGTTTAGTTCAGCTTGATTTAGATGATGTTCACTTAACGGCAGGTTTACTCGACAAGTTGCTTGCGAAAAAGCGTTCGGCAGATCGTAAGCAGTGGCTTGAGCAGAAGGGTAACTTAGCTGATATCACTGTTTAGAAAAATGAAAAAATCCCCGTTCAATTGACGGGGATTTTTTATATAAACCTAAGATTGTTAGAAATCACCATAACGATTCCTGCTATTAAGGTTTAGATCATTAAATTAGATAGATCTGTATATTTTAATTTAGGTCGTAATTTTTATAGCCTGTGGAAATTGAAAAATATCACAATTCGCTCCACCTCCAATTCGATCTACTACTGCAAAATCACTTGGTGCCTCAAAGGTAAGCAAAGGATGATGCCATGTGCCTGCCCGATAATTAATACTTTGCTTTCCATTCGAGACGAAAGCACATAGTTTTGAAATATCAGGGGTGTTTTCGTCCAAAGCGGGTGCCACGATAATTAAAAACTTTTGTTGCTGTAGTGGAATAAATGCCTGAGAGCCTTTGGGATGGCGTTCTAGCATTGAAATTTCTAGAGGCAACACACTGGCTTTAATATTACGGAAAATACTAATTCCTGCCTTTGCTTCCCCTTCAATTTCAGTTTCAACGAGCGCATGGTAGCGCTCGGTGTGGGCATCATTAATATGAAAAAAGTCATGCCCGTCACAACAGATGACTTCTCCGAAGGGCTGGAAGTTTTCAATGGTTAAGGGCTGAATTTGAACAGTATTCATCATCATGACTTGGCAATTTTTCCCCATAAACGAACACGGCTAATACCACCATCTGGAATCATGTTAATACGAATATGCGAGATTTTTTCATGTTGTAAAATCTCATTCACATATTCATGAATATGATCCATTTGCATAGGTTGGGCTTCTAGTAAGTAAGACCAAAACATACTTTGAGGAATTAACTGTGCATCGGTTGCATTTTCGAGGTAAACCGCCTGAATAGATACTTGAGCAGGAAAGTTCCCTTTAAAATGAGCTGTATCAATTTCAAGTTTTTCAATTTTTCCGCTTTTACCCAACGCAAGAATACACCAGTCATAACCCGGTGCACGGCGGCGTTTGGTTTCCCACCCATCGCCCATGTTGACGCCACGGCCTGGGTTAATCAAATTACGCGGGTGTCCAAAATGAGCATCACTATAGGCAACTACGCGGCCACCATTTTCGAGAGCCAATAAATCGAGAGTTTGTTCGCTATCAGTTACCTGAATATGAACATCACCATAGACACGTAAACGGGCAATACCGCCATCTGGGAAAATATTAAGGCGTATATGAGTGAAAAGTGCATCATTATTGACCATAAAAATATGATGCTGGCTTGGGCCTAGTTCAGTATTTCCTAAAACATCCTCCCATTTTGCCCCTGACAGGTCCCCATTTGGTGCATAACATGCTTCTAATGATGCAGATGCAGGATAATTTCCTGTAAAAAAGCTGGTATCAATATCAAGTGCAGTGATTTTTCCACTTACACCTAACTTCACGATACACCAATCATAGCCTGCGTGACGTTTACGGCGCGTTTCCCATCCGTCCATCCATTTGCCGTTGTCATCAAATTTATCTTCAACAAAAATAGGTGCATCAAATTGCAGCATACGCTTTGCTTCTGCAAAGAAATCATCTGAACACTCAATGACTTGTGCACCAATTCGGGCATCTGCCAAATTGGTTTTCGTATTCAAAATCTCAGGAAGTTCAAAAGCTGGAGCGTGCAATGTTGCCATAGTGGAGTATCCGTATTTCTTGTTAAAAAACATGATTTTTCATTTAAAACTGCGCTAACACGGAACGTGCTGAGACGAGTTTTATACTTAAATATATAAGCATGGTGCATGCCAGTTTTGTGGAAAAGCTAAATAAATTTTGAACGATGGCATGTTTTTAGCATAAGCACCCTATAGGTGAATATCTATAGGAGAGTGTTATGAATGTGGTGATTATTGGTGCAGGAATGGGAGGTCTAACCACAGGCATTGCATTAAAGAAATTTGGTCACCAAGTTCGCATTTTTGAACAAACTGAAAAGATTCTTCCCGTCGGCGCGGCAATTTCACTGTGGTCGAATGGTGTGAAATGTCTGAACTATCTGGGATTAACTGACAAAATCGCCAAACTTGGTGGACAAATGGATGATTTGGCCTATGTGGATGGTTTAACTGGAGATGTGATGACACAATTCAGTTTACTGCCATTAATTGAAGAAGTGGGCCAACGACCTTATCCAGTTGCACGTGCTGATTTACAAAATATGTTAATGGATGAATTTGGTCGTGATCAGATTTATTTAGGCAAAAAAATGGTCAGCCTTGAAGACAAAGCTGATTATGTCGAGGTTCATTTTGCAGATGGTAGCTCAACGCAGGCTGATCTATTAATTGGGGCTGATGGGACTCACTCACTTACACGGGCCTATGTGTTGGGGCAGCAAGTGCAGCGCCGTTACGCAGGTTATGTAAACTGGAATGGTTTGGTTGAGATCTCTGAAGATTTAGCTCCGGCCCAGCAATGGACGACTTATGTGGGCGAAGGCAAGCGAGCTTCTTTAATGCCAGTTGCAGATGGAAAGTTCTATTTCTTTTTAGATGTTCCTTTACCAGCAGGGCTAGATAATAATCGAGATGAATATAAAAAACTTTTAAAACAATATTTTGTTGATTGGTGTCAACCCGTACAGCAGCTTATTGAACGCTTAGACCCGCAAAAGACCAATCGGGTAGAAATCCATGATATTGAACCGTTCACTCAATTTTATAAAGGTCGCGTGGTGATTTTGGGTGATGCTGCACATAGCACGACACCTGATATTGGGCAAGGCGGTTGCCAAGCGATGGAGGATGCGATTTATTTAGCGCGTTCTCTGCAAATTAATACTTTGGGGCTAGAGGACGCTTTACGTCGCTATCAAAACAAGCGCAATGAACGTGCCAATGAATTGGTGCTTCGCGCACGCAAACGTTGTGATGTGACACATATGAAAGATGAAGCGGTTACACAAGCATGGTATGAAGAATTACGTCGTGAACAAGGTGGGCATATTATGCAGGGGATTATTAGTAATATTGTGGGTAATCCACTTGATTAAAAACAAAAACAGCAAGGAACTTTCCTTGCTGTTTTATCTTCTAAATTTGGATTTTAGAAGTGGTATTTAACCAAGGCACTCACGTTATTTTCGTCGGCACCTTTAATACCAAATTTGTTATTCCACACTGAGTGCTCGATACCTAGGTATAGGCGTGTATCGGGAGAAATGTGTTTACCCACATTCCATTTCCACTGAGTTGTCCAGTTTAACTCGCTCGCATGGTCGCCTTCAGCAGTTGACCAGTCAAGGAAACCATCTACCAAGAAATCTTCAGATCCTAATTTTAATGGAATACCATAAACGAATGTCATTTGATAATCGTCGTCAATGTTCTCATTATTTGCACGGTAGAAGTTTAAATTTGCATATTGGAAATATGGGATATCTAAATCAACTGCAAAACCATAAAGGAAGTTATCGAAGTTATTGCCGTCTTCACTGTTACCTTCCCAAGTAGTACTAATAAGTACATCTTTGATTGGGCCATACGACAGTTTCTTACCAGATACTTCGCCTAAACTTAGGCGTGGTGATAACTCGAAGTAAGTACTCTTGTGGTCATTTTCACCACGCATGCGGTCCATAAAGAAAAACACATCAGCGTATTTAACTTTTGCTGCATATTCCAAAGTAATGGTGGTTTCTTTGTCATCTACAACTTCATAGTTTTCGCCATAAAGTCCAGTCACACTAAAATCTTGCCAGATTGGTTTCGCCTGAACCATGGCAGTTACAGATAACAAGGCACAAGTCGCCGCAAGTTGCTTTAATTGCATTTAAATGATCTCCCCCCAAATAAAGCACGCTAAGGATACAGGGTCTTAAGCAAAAATGAAGCCAAATTTGATCAACGGTTAAAAAAAAGCCCACCGAAGTGGGGCGCTAAAAACTAAATCTTTAATGAATATTTCTTGTGTTTATTGTTTGGCTTAAATGCGCAGTACGTGAGCTGCGAAATGAAGGTAAATGATTAAATAATAAATTCAATAAGATAGCAAAGATACAAGTTGAACTAATGCCTGAATGGAACAAAGTCTGTACCCAAACCGGGAAATGAGCGTAAAACTCATGGTTAATAATTGGGATCATCCCTGCTGATAAAGCAGTTGCCACAATAATCAAATTTTTCTGATCGTTATAATCTATCTTTGCCAAAGTACGAATTCCACTCGCTGCAACCGACCCAAACAAGACCAAACCTGCACCACCAAGTACGGGCATTGGAATCGCTGCAATTAAACGACCCATAATAGGTAGTAGACCCAAAATAATCAGAATGACACCGCCTGCTGCGACTACAAATCGACTCTTGATGCCTGTGATCGCAACCAGTCCAACATTTTGGGCAAAAGCGCTTTGCATGAATGAACCAAAGAGAGGGGCAAAAGCACTGGAAAACATATCCGCACGAACTCCATTGGCGATACGTTTAGCATCTACCTCAGTTCCTACAATGTCTCCAACAGCAATAATATCGGCTGTGGTTTCAGTCATAATCACCAAAGTGACGATCAACATCGACAAGATAGCGCTGAGCTCGAAAGTCGGTAAACCAAAAGCAAATAAGTGTGGAAATTGGAGCCATGCGCCTGAGCTCACCTGACTAAAATCACCAAAACCCATAAAGTAGGCGAGGATAGTACCGGTAACAATAGCCAACAAAATTGATATGCGACGGATGCCTGCTTGCGGCAGCATATTTAGAACAATCACAATGCCTAAGGTCAGCAGTGCCAAAGAGATATTTTCTACGCTACCCCAGTCAGGCGCTTTATTGTTCCCACCCATCATCCAGCGAATCGCAACGGGTAACAAAGATAGACCAATAATCGTGATGACGCATCCTGTCACAACAGGTGGGAAAAAACGAATAATTTTAGAAAAATAAGGTGCAAGACACAGTCCAATTAGAGATGCAGCAATGACCGCGCCGTAGACAGCAGGTAAACCACCGCCTGTAGTGATAATGGCGACCATCGTTGCAACACCCGCGAAAGATACACCCTGTACCAGAGGTAATTTTGCGCCTAGATATTTGGTACCGATTGTTTGAATCAGTGTTGCCAATCCACCTACAAATAGCGCAGCCGCAATTAACATTCCGATTTGTGCTGAGCTTAAGTCAGCTGCCGTTCCAATAATCAAGGGCGGGGCTACAATGCCACCATACATGGTCAGCACATGCTGTAAGCCGTAAGCAAAACTTTTGGAAATTCCTAAATATTCATGCTCTGGAGAAATCACATTTTTTTGCTGATGATTCATATTTTTCTCCTATTTATATCTGAGTTAGCTACCGCGATAAGTGGAGTAAGCAAATGGGCTGATCAATAAAGGAATGTGATAATGCTGATTGATGTCTTCTATGAAAAATTGGATACAAACACGCGGGAAAAAAGTTTTGACTTGCTGCGATGAAAAATAAGGTGCAATTTCAAATTCAAGTTGATAAGCACCTTCTGCAAAGTCTGTTATGCCAAAATCACTCACTCGACCATCTTGGTTGGTGGTTGCGGTCGCTATCAGTTCATGGGTTGCTGCATGAAACAACTTTACTTCTACGTCTGCAGCTGGTTTACCTAAATTCGTATCTAAAATATGAGTGCTGATCATGCTTGTATTTCCTGAGATAGACGTAATAGAGCAATCGCTGCGAGTTGCTCATGTACAATTGTTTTTTCGATAGCTAAGTCGTTTTTTAGTCTTTCATGTAGCTTTTTTAAAATTTCATCACTACTGAGGCCTGCCGCTTTAATTAAAAAAATAAAGCCAAACTTTTGCTCATAATCAAGATTACCTTGCAGCAGAGCTTGTTGTGTTTGTTCATCTAAAGAAATGCCAGCTTGTTCTTTAGATGAAAAATCTTGCTCTTTTGCATTGAGTTGTTTTTTAGCTTCGCGTTCACCAATTTTTGGATGAGTTGCTAAAGCTGCTTGAATCTCTTGCCATGACCACATTTGACTTAATTGTTCTGCATATTCCAAAAGAGATGCTTTTGTTGAATAGGGGCGTTTTGAGATGATTTTTTCGGCCCATGCTTGAATGTGGACACAGTTTTTTAACAAAGTCTTGAGTTGTTCTGGTGGGGCTTGATTAAACTCGGCTAAAAACACTGTTATTCCTAAACTCGTTGTCTTGATATGGAGTTTTAGCAATAACAGTGCCAATAGCGAGTTTTAATTCACTTATGAATTTTGAAAATTAAAAATCAATTATTTAGTTATGTGATTTTTATACCAATGTTCGGCAATCTCCTGTCGACGACATACCCATACTCGATCATGCATTTGAATATAGTCGAGAAATTTTTGTAATGCTTTAAAACGGCCCGGACGCCCCAAAATGCGGCAATGCATTCCAATCGACATCATTTTTGGTGCAGTTTCTCCCTCTGCATATAGCACATCGAAACTATCTTTCAAATATTGAAAAAACTGTTCTGAACTATTAAATCCGCCTGGTGAGCAGAACTTCATGTCGTTACATTCCAAAGTATAAGGAATAATCAGATGAGAGCGTGATGCACCTGTAGTATCGGTAAGCGTTGTCCAAAAAGGTAGGTCATCGCCATAATAATCAGAGTCATATTGTATTTGTGGAAACTCTGCGAGTAACTGACGTGTATTAGGGCTGTCACGTCCGGTGTACCAACCTATAGTTTTATTTTCAAACAAGTTTTCTAAAACAGTTAAAGCTTGTTCCATATGCTTCTTTTCGACTTCAATATCAGTATCTTGATAGTGAAGCCAGCGGTAGCCATGTGAAACAACATCATAGTCAGCTTGCTTAATTGCTTCTACAATATAAGGATTGCGGGCAAGCGCCATTGCAACTCCGAAAATGGTCATTGGAAGTTTGCGCTTTTGGAATTCATTATGAATGCGCCAAAATCCAGCACGTGAACCATATTCGTACATAGAGTCCATCGACATATGTTTAGCTGGGTAACTTGCGGCACCAATAATCTCTGATAAAAACTGTTCTGAGCCCTCATCGCCGTGCTCAATATGTTTTTCGCCACCTTCTTCATAATTAAGCACAAATTGCACAGCAACCTTGGCATTGTTAGGCCATTTAACCTGTGGCGGTTGCCCGTGATAACCGATTAAATCACGTGAATAAGGAGACTTTTGAATCTGCTCAATAAGTTCTGCTCCAGATAGATAAGATTCGGACACAATTGCTCTCCTTTTGTTCAATTTTTCATAAAAATTTAAAAAATCAGCTTGCATATTTTTATAGATGGACTGATATTGAAGATATGGAGATCTTCAAAATAAATTAAAAGCAGTACGTTTAAGTCAGGAGATAACAAACCATTACACCATCAAAATGTACAATTGAAGTCAGTTCATGCATGCTTAAAACATGCCAACATAAAAAAGTTTTGCATAGAAAAGATCCACAGTAAGAAAGAGAGGATGGTATTTATGAATATTGAAATCCGCACAGATAAAAACATCCATAACAGTGAACGTTTAATTACTTATGTACGTGCAGAACTTACTCAAGAATTCCAACGTCATAGCGAACGTATTACGCATTTCTCGGTTCATTTTAGTGATGAAAATGGGGACAAAGGTGGTGACAAAGATATCCACTGTATGATTGAAGCACGTCCTTCAGGTTTGAAACCAGTTGCAGTACACCATAAAGCAGGAAATATTGATGCTTCAATTCATGGAGCGATTGAAAAATTAAAACGTAGCCTTGAACATACTTTTGAGAAAAAGGAACACCCGAGAGGTGGTCAACCAGAATTCATTGATGATGAAGTTTAATTTAAAATCCTAAAAAGCCCTTCGGGGCTTTTTTTTATATTTAATGAAAATAAAACTATTCACAACATTAGGTTTGCAATGCGATGCAATCAACCTCTAAAATCTTCAGAAGAGATTAGGCATAATAGCCCTAATATATTTTTGAGAGATGGTCATGTTAACCACCCAGCAGCAAGCTTTAATTAAAGCCATAGAAGAATTAGAACTCGCGCAAGTGCAAAAATTACTTGCTGAAGGACTTGATCCGAACTTTATTGATCCGGAACAAGGACCACCTGTATCAATCATTTGTGATGGAATTTTTAAATGGTGGGAAGATGTATCAGAAGCTTATGAAGCTGGTACACCACTATCAAAAGAAGAAAAACAACAATCATTACAGGTTTACCTCGATATACTCGAAGCGTTGATTCAAGCCAAAGCGAATGTACACCTTTGGGATGCAGAAGAGTTTTATGGTCCTTTATGGGATGCAGCAAGCTCGGCATGTGCGCCAGCCGTTCAACGTTTATTAAATGAAAAAGTTGATCCAAATACACGTGATGAAGAAGGACTCACTATTTTATCTTCAATCAGTCAGTTGTTCTTTGATTGTGACTTTGATGAAATAGATTGGTCAGAAGCGCTTCAAGAAGAGCGTGAAACATTAGAGTTATTGCGCCAACATGGGGCAAAAATGTCAAAAGAACTAACTACTTGATTGGATAATAGAATGAGAACATTTCAAATTTTAACTTTTGCTCTGACCACTGTTGCTGCTGGAAGTACTTTCGCTGCGGAGTTTTCTTTTGACCGCCCAGGTGCAGGCTTTGGAACAGGGATTACTCCAGTTGGTAAATTGGCTTGGGAACAAGGCTTACCAAGTGCAACTTATACAGAGTCAACGGTTGATGGTGTTAAAGAAAAGACCGTAACTGTAAATGAGGATATGTTATTCCGTACCGGTTTAGCCGAGGGCTTGGAATTACAATTAGGTTGGCAAGGTCCAGCATGGACTCAAACCAAACGGGCTGGTAAAAAACATGACACTTCAGGCTTTGGTGATGTCAGCATTGGTTTGAAAAAAGCAATTGATCTAAAAGATGAAAACTTATCAATGGCTGTGTTAGCTGAAGCGATCATTGCCACTGGAAATGATGAATTTACTGCACATGACGATATTTATAGCCTAAGTTCAGCAGTCGCTTATAAATATAATGACTTAGTCGGCACATCAATTACCATGCGCTACGAAGTACAAAATAGTAACTGGGCAGTAACTGCAATCCCGACGATTGATTATAAAATCGCAGGTAAGTTGTCAGGTTATTCTGAGTTCATTTACCGTAAAGCTGAAAGCCAAGACTACGAATATGGTTTAGGGACAGGTTTAGTCTACGCTGTAAATGATCGTACTCAGCTCGATGCAAGTATTGGGGTTGATTTAGAGGGTCAAGATAAGAGCTACAACGGTGGCTTAGGCGTGGCATTCTTGTTCTAATCGAAGCAATTTAAATTTATGTTAATGAAAAAGCTTATTCATCAGGGAATTTTTTATTTTCTAGCAGTTGCTGTTTGTGTGTTTAGCCAGTTGGTTTCTGCGCAAGATAAGCTACTCTCACCCGAACAAGCTTTTTCATTTTCGGTTGAATCTTCTGAGCCGCATACTGCGAGTTTGTCTTGGCAGATTCAGCCAAATTACTATCTTTATCAGCATAAATTTTCCGTACAACAAGGTACTCAACCTTTAACTTTAAAGTTACCTAAAGCGATTGCTCAATATGATGAAAATTATGGGCAAAGTCAGGTTTACTACCATCAAGTTAATTTCCAAATTAAGACTAAGCCTTCAGAGCACTATAGTGTGACTTGGCAGGGCTGTGCCAAAGACCGTATTTGTTATCCGCCACAAACCATTGAATTTCAAACTGACGCAGATGGCTTGGTGGGTGTGCAAAACCAAGCAGGAACAGCGCCAAAAAGATTACTAGATTTAGCGAATACACAATCCGAAACTTCCTTGGGTTCAGAATCTTTAGAAAAAGAGCAGAGTACAGAGACAACAGCTGCTACAACTACACCACAAATTGCCCAAGATCAGATCTGGTCAGCCAAGTTAATTGAACACTCGCTTTGGTATGGAGTTTTATTATTTTTAGGTTTAGGCATGTTGCTCGCCTTTACACCATGCTCTTTACCGATGCTGCCTATTTTAACTTCGCTGATTATTCGAGAACATAAAGGTTTAAAAGCGTGGACCATTGCGCTTACTTTTGTGTGTAGCATGGCATTAGTTTATGCAGGCTTGGGTTTAATTGCTTCCTCGGCAGGCTTAAATTTCCAACGCTGGTTACAACAGCCAGCAACTTTAATTGCTTTTAGTTTGCTGTTTATTGTTTTTGCTCTGAATTTATTTGGTTTGTTTGAGCTTCGTTTACCGCAAACATGGTTAAATCGACTTGACCGTATTCAGTCAATGCAACAAGGCGGCACTTTGGTCGGTGCTGGGGTTATGGGTATCGTTTCTGCGCTCTTGGTGGGACCTTGTATGACTGCACCACTCGCCGGAACTTTGTTATTTATTTCTCAAACACAAAATCAATGGCAAGGTGCTTTGCTTTTATTCTGCCTAGGTTTTGGAATGGGAATTCCATTGTTACTGGCAAGTATTTTAGGGGCAAAATTCTTGCCTAAAGCGGGCGACTGGATGCATCAGATTAAAGTAATTTTTGCTTTTCTGATGTTGGGTTTAAGTCTTTATTTTATTCGCCCTTTATTACCAGATTGGGGCATGCAAGTACTTAGTTTAGTATTAGGCCTCGCTTTTATAGCCTATGCTGTTTATCAGTTTTTCTGGAAAAAAGGGCAACTACAATGGCTCTACGCGATTTTATTATTAATCGTTACACCTTTTGTAGCCTATAACCAATATCAACATATTCAAAATCGAACCTTGCAAAGTTCTAATCATATGGCCGAGTGGCATATTGCGACTAGTGCAGCAGACTTTGAGAAAATTTTAGCGGCAGCACCTGCTGATCGAGCTATTGTGGTTGATGTCTATGCAGACTGGTGTGTTGCCTGCCAACCGATTGAACACCGTATTTTAAAAGCACCCGAGGTTCAATCTGCTCTTGCGCCATATTATTTAATTAAGCTTGATTTGAGCCATTATGACCAGTCGCATGAAGCACTACTCAAACAATGGAATATTTTAGGACCACCGACCTATTTATTCTTAAGCCCAGAGCAAAAAGAGATTCGTGCTTTACGATTAACGGGTGCTTTTAGTCAGCAAGAACTTTTGCAACAACTCGCGAGTTTGGCAAAGCTCAAAGAATCATAAGGTATTGATAGTTTCGGTCTGATGAAATGTGCGTACCTGATTACGGCCTGAAGCTTTTACCGCATAGAGAGCTTGGTCAGCCTGTCGAATAACAAGATAAGGGTCCTCTGCAAAAGCTGAACTGCTTATTCCAAAACTTGCACTAATATGAATAGGATTATTTTGGGCGCTACAAACAGGTAATTCTTGTAAAGCACAGCGACAACGCTCAGCAATTTTTTCAGCTTGAATAATATCGGTGTGGGGGAGTAATAAAATAAATTCTTCTCCACCAAATCGACCAATAATGTCCTCACTGCGCAAATTATCAGAAAGGCACTGCGCAATTTCAATTAAGACCTGATCACCTTGGTGATGTCCGTATATATCATTAATTTTTTTAAAATGATCGATATCAAGAAGTACCACTGCATAATCAAATTGTTGTTGGTGTAGCGACTCTAAATGTGTGTTTAAACTACGTCTATTTAAAACATTGGTTAAAGGGTCGATTTGGCTTAGACGTTGAATATAAGTTTCTCGCTGACGCCATTGGGTGAGTAATATTTCAAATAAAATAAAACAGGCCAATAAAATAGGCATAATAAAAAAAGCCATACTTCCTAACCAAAACGGATTAGTTTGGGCTCGTTGCATAGCAATAAGATTAAATAATGGCGCATAAGGCAAAACACCTTTCATGCTTAGATACGTACATATTGTTAAAATAATCGTCGCAGGTATAAGGGCGCTATAAACAATTTTCCGCTCGAATAACACCAAACCCACACCGATGGTACCTACATAACCGACCATAGTGGCTGGACTGATACTGCCAATTAAATATCCATCGTGGCATAGCATGAGTGCAAAGAATTGTACACTAATCAAAGGAATAAATTTTTGAGCCCATTCGTCATTTTTGTAGCGATAACAGGGGATTATCAAAGCGCCTAATAAAAATAAAGTAAATAAATTGAGCAAGATTTGTGATTCGACTAAAGGCAGATTTGCCCATTGCCAAACGCTTGGCGTAATTAAAATATAGCCTTTCCATAAAATCCAACTGAAATTCATTGCACAGGCAAGTGTGAGCATCAGTGCACTTTTTTGTAAGGGAGTCCAGTTGATAATGTGATTATTGTGGATGAAATCGATTATCACCTGTTTTGTTCTATGTATTGGATGAGTGATTAAACGATTTTTCATAGTAAGTAAGGGCTCCTAAATATAGATGCCTCTTTATTGGACCATCCTAAAATTGGATTGTTTAAATAATTTATATTTTAAACATAACATGATTTTCAATTTATACATGATGTCTTTTATAAAGAAAATGATGTGAAAAGTTTTGGGACTATTCACATCATTCATCAGTAAATTAAGTTTTATCAAGCTGATGGGCAAATTCAGCAATATCTGCCAATGCTTGTTTAGCTTCATCAAACCATGCATTAAACATTTGGAAGTTATGCCACATGCCCGTATAAAGTTTGAATTGAACGTTAACACCAGCATCTTCAGCTTTTTCTCTAAAACGCTTGGCATCGTCTAATAAGATTTCTTTAGACCCCACTTGAACCAAAGTGGGCGGTAGACCATGCAAGTCATCGAAAATAGGCGAAACACGTGGGTCATCAGCTGCAATATGATTGCCTATATAGTATTGAGTGCCTGTTTGTAGGGCTTCAATAGATAATAAAGCATCATGTTTTTTGTTAAACCGAAGAGACTCACTCGTGAGTGTTAAATCCAAAAATGGAGACAATAAAATCAGGCCACTCGGCATGAGTTCGGGTTGTTCTTTTAAACGCAAGCAAAGTGCTAGCGCTAAATTTGCCCCGCATGAGTCACCCGATAAAATAATATCTTTCGGTTGAATGCCTTGGACCACTAAAGACTGATAGATGTCGTATAGAGCTTCGGTTGCCTCAGGGTATGGATGCTCTGGTGCAAGAGGATAATCCACATGGATAATCTGCATTTGAGTACGGGCAGCTAAATCCGTCATAAAAGCATGATGTGTTTTGACACTACCAAGGAAAAAAGCACCGCCGTGAATGTGAAAAATTAGTTGAGTCGCAGAATCTTGCGGCTTGATTTCTTCACCTTTAATACCTGCTAGTCGAATCGGGCGCACGGATACATTTTTTTGTCGTGGGAAAGCACGACACATCTGATCCAGCACAGGGCGTAAGGCAGTAGCCGGCAAATTTAGCTGGCTTGGCTTGCGAATTGTTGTTTTAAGAAAAGTTTCTGTAAAATAATATTTCCAAACATTTGATATATTCATATAGCATCCATTTTTATGCTAGTTTCTTGTTTTCTTGTAAATTTTATTTTGCAAGATTACAAGGTTACACGAAACAGTCACATTCAAAAATTGCAATATCTTTGCGACTTCTGAATACTAAAAATCTTGAAAGACCCAAGGATATTACAAAAATGAAAAAGATTGCTTTAGCTTTAGGACTCATTGGTATGGCTGCATTTGCCAATGCGGCTGATTCACTCAATGGAACGGTATGGAAAACGATTGATGATCAGACCAACAAGCCAAAAGCCGTAGTGAAATTTACGGAACAGAAGGACGGAACCTTAACTGCAACCATTCAGAGCATTTTGACACCAGGTGAAGAAAACGCTTGTACAAAATGTGAAGGTCCGTACAAAAACAAACCGCTTAAAGGTGTCACCATTGTACATAATTTAAAAAATGTAGGTGGTAACAGTTATGAAAACGGTACGATTTTAGACCCAAAATCAGGTAAAACTTACAAACTGAAAGGTGAGTTAACCGATGGCGGCAAAAAGCTTAAATTACGTGGTTATATTGGCGTTTCTGCACTTGGTCGTAACCAAACATGGATTCGCGCGAACTAAAAGTTTTAATAAAAAAAAACGAGCCATTTGGCTCGTTTTTTTATGCTTGAATATTTTGATAGGCGGTTTCATCGAAACCTACAATAAAGCCTTGTGGAGTTTTTAAAACAGGTCTTTTAATCAAACTTGGTTGAGCAATGAGTGCTTCAATGAGGTTTTCTTCACTGCTTAGAGCACGATTTTGTTCTTCTTCTGAAAGCTTGCGCCATGTCGTTCCTTTTTTGTTGAGAACGGTATCTTGTCCAATTTCTTTTAACCAGATTTTTAGAGTATCTGCATCAATGCCTTGTTTTTTATAATCATGAAAATCATAGTTAAGCCCTTTAGCCTGCAAGGCATCAAATGCTTTTTTCATTGAGTTACAGTTTTTAATTCCATAAATTTTTAACATTTTATCGGACCATGTCAAAAAGAGAGAGCACACAGCCTAACCCAAAATGCTTTTAAGCACTACTTTATACCGATACTTTTAAAACAAATGAAAATTAATGATTAATCGAAAGAGAAATGTCATGTTATTGTCATAAGACAAGGTAATAATGAGCTTAATAAGAAGAAGTTAAAACTAAAAGAACTTAGCGCAAAATAAGAGACAGAAAAGAGAAAACCCGCATTTAATCATCCTGATCATGCGGGTCTCATTTCAACGTCCAATGTCACATCCTTGCAAATAAACTTATCATAAGTTTATTTTATCTTCCTACGGCGTCCTATCCTTTTGCGTCATCCTGACTGCTTCCCTGTGCCGTGGGGCTATAATGCCGTTAAAGCTGTGTAAGAAAAATACTCAAAAACGACATATGCTGTAAGCGAAAACGACAATGTAAGTGAACGAGTGTTCACTTATTCTTGAATTTTATAGTCGATAATAACGGGTGCATGGTCGCTAAACCATTGATCTTTATAAACCCAAGCATTAATTGTACGTGCTTTCCAGTCTGGCGAGCATGCATGGTAATCAATACGCCATCCTACATTTTTTGCACGCGCTTGACCGCGATTTGACCACCATGAATAAAGTTCCGCTTCTGTACGAACTACACGGAAGGTATCGACATAACCAAGTTCATCATAGATATGGTCAAGCCACGCACGTTCATGTGGTAAACAACCAGATGATTTTTGGTTACCTGACCAGTTTTTGATATCAATTCGTTTATGAACAATGTTGTAGTCACCACAAATGATCACTGACTTGTTTTCATCACGCCATTGTTTCAAGATTTTTGCGTATTCACCTAAAAATAAATCTTTACGTGCTTGCGCTTCTTCACCACTTGAGCCCGAAGGTAAGTATAATGACGCAATATGTACCGGATGTGACAAACCCAAATCGAATTCCGCAGAAATAAAGCGGCCTTGACTGTCAGCTAGCTCAAACCCTAATCCATCTTTAACAGAGACGAAGGGTAGGCGGCTATATATCGCAGTCCCCGCGTAACCTGCACGCTCTGCTGGAAAGAGATGGGTATGCCATCCTTCGGGTCTGAATTTTTCAGTCCATTGTTCATGGGTAATGCGGCTTTCCTGCATGCATACGACATCGGCATCTGATTGTTCTAACCATTCAAGTAAGCCTTTCGTCACCGAAGAACGTAAGCCATTTACGTTAATGGAAACGACTCGAAGAATTTTTACATCACTTGGATACTGATCCTTTGGTATCATGCGAAAATTTAACCTCAATTGTGAATTTGGAGCACCTCATGACAACGCCTGTGTCATTTCACCCGCAAGCATTTATCGAACTCGCATTATCACGCGGTGTGCTTAAATTTGGTGAGTTTACTTTAAAATCTGGACGCGTGAGTCCTTATTTTTTTAATGCAGGCCTACTCAACGATGGTGAAGCTTTATCTCTTTTAGCACAAGGCTATGCTGATAAATTAACACAATGTGAAAATGTTGATGTGATTTTTGGACCAGCTTACAAAGGTATTCCATTTGTAGCAGCGACTGCTGTGGCTTTATCGCAAGTCCATAATAAAAGTGTGCCATGGGGCTTTAACCGTAAAGAAGCGAAAGATCATGGTGAGGGTGGTGTTTTAGTTGGTGCTGCGGTTGAAGGTAAAAAAGTCTGGATTATTGATGACGTAATTACCGCAGGTACAGCAATTCGTGAAGTGGTAACGATTTTGAAAAATGCTGGTGCAACTATTGCGGGTGTTTTGGTGGCATTAGATCGTCAAGAACGTGGTCAAGGTGAACTTTCTGCAATTCAAGAAGTTCAAAAAGAATTAGAAATTCCTGTACATGCACTGATTACCATGAAAGATTTAATGGATTATTTAGAAGCGAAAGGTGAAACAGAAGCCCTAGCAAATATGCAAGCGTATCGCGAGAAATATGGTATCTAAAAAGAAAAAGGCATACTTCTAAAGAGGGTATGCCTTTTTAATATTTTACTTAGAACTGATAATTTAAACGCAATAACACATTACGTGGTGTGCCTGGCATGCTGTCTGAGCGCCAGTATTCTTTATTAGTTAAATTGTTCACTGCAAGTGTGACATTCCATGGGGCTGCACTATAGCCAATCGCTGCATCGACACGGTTAAAGCCTTCCATTTTTACTTGATTATTAATATTTGGATAATAAGACCCGACATAGGTCACGCCCACTTCGGTATACCACTGTTCAGTTGGTAAATAACGAACAAATAAATTACCTGTGTTCTTAGATGTGTTGGCTAAATAGTTGCCTTCTTGTTCAGGTTTTTGTTTATCTTCTTTCACTTTTGCATCTGTGTAACCATAACCACCACGGACAAAGACATTATCAAGTACACGACCAATAAAACTAAATTCCAGACCACGTGATTGATGCTGACCCGCAGTTGCCCATACATCTGGCTGCTCATTAGGATTTGGTTTATAGCGGATATTATTTTTACGAATATCAAAGATCGAAAATTGAGTATTTAAACGATTATCTAACCATTCGCTTTTTACCCCAACTTCATATTGTTCGTTATATTGAGGCTCTTTATCCATTTTTGTGACATCGGTGCTTCCAGTAACTTGGTTAACACCCATTTGTCCACCAAATGGTGCAAAGCTCTTAGAGTAAGAGGTATAAAAGCTATGTTCAGGAAGCGGTTGCCATACCAAACCAACATTTGGGCTAAAGCTGCCATCTTTTACATTACGGTGTTCTTTAGTCAGCTTGTTGGTGGTTGAAAAGTCAAAGTAATCGTAGCGCACACCCAGCATGAGTTTAAGTTGGTCATTTAGACCAATTAAATCTTGAATAAATACGCCGTAAGTTGTGCCTTCATTATAGTTATGCTGATTAATCTTTAATGGGCCATTCCCACGACTGTACTCACGTTCGCCAGTGATTGGATTAACGTAACCATAAATGGCTGACCCATTTTGAGTTTTATTGGCTAGACGTGGCTCTCGTTGTTCATAAGTCCAGTCTGTACCCATCATGATTTGATGTTCAAGCTGACCAGTTTTGAACTTACCCTTAATATCAAAGGTATTGGTGGTGGTCTTATTGCTGGTTTGTTGCCAGTAGTAAATTTGGTCGACGTAACCTTTTTTAGTACAAGACTCATTCTTTGAGTTTTTACCATCTAAACCACAATAAGTTCCAAAATAAAAGTGGTCAAAGTTCTGTTCTGCTTGTCGGTAACTTGCTGCCCAGTGAAAGTTCCAATCAGGCGCATATTGATAATTCACATCGGTGCGGACCACTTGCAAAATATCATCAACATAATCGCCGTCTTGGGCAAATCCCATTTTAATTGAAGTTTCTGCAGGCAGAATGTCACGTGATGGTCCGCGATCAGGTACACGACCTAATTTGTCATAGGTATATTGTGTGGTCCAAGTGAGAGTTCCATCATCATTTTTATAAGTAAAACTTGGTGAAAACATTTCAATTTTATTTTCAATACCGGAGCGGAAGCTCCCTGATTCACCATATTCTCCAGTTAAACGTACTGCTAAATTGTCATTAAGTACTTGGTTGATGTCAGCGGTTGTTCCGTAGTTGTCGTAAGAACCTGCGTACGCACCAACTGAACTTTTGGAGTCAAAATTGGCGAATTTACTCACCATATTCACAACTCCACCGCCAGCACTACGGCCATATAAAACAGAGGCGGGGCCTTTTAAAATTTCAATACGTTCGATATTTGCTGTACTACGACGTACTTGTCCGCTTTCACGTATGCCATCACGATAAATATCACCTGTATCAGCACCAAAACCACGTATCGTGATCCCATCACCGCGCATATCATAACTGGTTGATACGCCAGGGGTGCCTTGCAGCATAACGCTTAAATCATTTGATCCATAAATTTTATATTTCTGAACATCAATTGTATCAATGGTTTGAGGAATATCTTTTTTGTCTAAACCATTACGTGTGACATTGGCTTTGTCGTAGTCGATATAACTTTTAATTGGGTCGAGCTCACTCATTGCCTCAATTTTTATAGTGGGCATGGTAGCTGCCACTTTTGATGAGTCAGTCACATCTTCTGCATAGGCACCTTGAATATTCAAGATCATTAAACTGAGTAAGCTCAGCGGGAAAAGACGCTTCATTTGGGGAGATGGTATAGAAATTCTTAACATAAAAATAAAATCAATTAACAAAATAAAAGTACAAATGATAATTATAATCATTTAATTGTTTAGAATAAAAGAACTATTACCTTAAAAAATGACATATTTATTTTTTAATAACTGATTTTTAGTAAGTTAATTAGCAAATTAAACGAATTGGATGAGTTGACTCATTAGTTTTTCTTGTTAATTGGGCTTTAAAGGGGACTTTTCGTTGATTAAAAGCACCCTTCTGGAATTACGCGTTATTTTTGAGAACATCTAAAATATCCATTTCTGGATCATAATTTTCATCAATTGTTTTGCAAATTGCTTGTCCCACAATGACATGCGTGCCGTTAAAGGTCATAGTGGGTGCTTCATATAACTCCCAACCATGATTCAGAGCTTTAGTCACTCGTGCACAAAAAGCAGAGTCATCAGGACCAGTTAAATAGCGATAAAGTTTCATCTTTAGCCTTTAAAAATAGTATTTTATAACCTTAGTTTAACTGAATTTACCTTAATTCAAGATAAAGAAATAACCGATAAGGTTTTACTGAAATTAAGAAAAACCAGTGAAAAATCTCAGTTATACTCATGCTAATTTAAATTTTAAGAAGAGCTTGAGCATGCGTGTACTTGTCGTCATGGATCCGATTGAAACCGTAAACCTTAAAAAGGATTCAACCATGGCAATGTTGTGGGCGGCGAGCCGTCGTGGACATGAATTAGGTTATGCATTACAACAAGATTTATATATCGATCAAGGTAAAGCTTACGGCCTCATTTCACCGCTAAAGGTTTTCGAAGATTACAACCATTACTATGAGCTGGGCGAAAAGAAAAAAGAATCTATCGGGGCTTACGATGTAGTACTCATGCGTAAAGATCCGCCGTTTGACATGAACTTTGTCTACACGACTTACGTGCTTGAGCAAGCTGAGCGCGAAGGTTCATGGATTATTAACAAGCCTCAATCACTGCGTGATTGCAATGAAAAACTCTTTGCAACGCAGTTTCCAGAACTGCAAGTGCCTACACTTGTAACATCACAGCAAAGTTTAATTCGTGAATTTATTAAAGAACATGGCGATGTAATCGTTAAGCCACTTGATGGTATGGGGGGGATGGGCATTTTCCGTTTGTACCAAGACGGTGTAAATATTGGTTCTACCCTAGAAATGCTTACAGAGCTAGGTACTCGTCCCATTATGGCTCAGCGTTATATTCCTGAAATTGTAGAAGGGGATAAGCGTATTTTAATGGTGAATGGTGAACCTGTTCCTTACTGTCTAGCTCGTATTCCACAAAATGGTGAAGTACGCGGTAACTTGGCGGCAGGCGGTTTAGGCCAAGCGCGTCCGCTTACTGAAAACGATAAGCTGATTGCTGCTAAAATTGGCCCTTTCCTACGCGAAAAAGGTTTGATTTTTGTAGGCTTAGATGTGATTGGTAATTATGTCACTGAAATTAATGTCACTAGCCCAACCTGTATTCGTGAAATTGATGCTCAATTTGGTACATCAATTGCCGATGATTTATTTGATGTATTAGAAGCTGGTCGCACAGCTTAATTATTTATTTCAGGTGATTTTCAGCGGTATTTATTGGAAATCACCTGAAAATATATGAATTAATAAAATAACAATACTAAATACACCACAGCTTTGTAAGCATATTTTCAAAAAAGCACATCTTTCTGTTATAAACGAGTGAAATTAGCTTTTCGTTAATGAAGCTTTAGGATTAAAATAAACGGCTACAAAAATAGATGACAATTTCCATTGTTTTTTGAGTTGAAGAATTAGACCGTGACCGATTCACAGCAAAGCAAACCTAAACATGTCATGATGATGGCTGCCGGTACAGGTGGACATGTTTTTCCAGCCCTCGCCGTAGCCAAAAAACTTCAACAACAAGGTTGTCAGGTTTCATGGTTAGCCACGCCAACAGGTATGGAAAACCGATTATTAAAAGATCAAAATATTCCAATATATCAAATTGATATTCAAGGTGTTCGTGGCAACGGATTAGTCCGTAAAATTGCTGCACCTTTTAAAATTTTAAAAGCCACTTTAAGCGCAATGCGTTATATGAAACAGCTTAAAGTTGATGCAGTTGCAGGCTTTGGTGGTTATGTTGCGGGGCCGGGTGGTTTGGCCGCACGTTTGTTAGGTATTCCTGTACTTATTCACGAGCAAAATGCAGTTGCAGGTTTTACCAATGCGCAGTTATCTCGTGTTGCTAAAGTCGTATGTGAAGCATTTCCAAATACCTTTCCTGCTGGTGGAAAAGTCGTTACAACAGGAAATCCTGTACGTCATGAAATCACAGATATTTTAAGCCCAAAGTGGCGTTATGATGAGCGTGCGCAAGCAGGACAGCCTCTAAATATTCTAATTGTTGGTGGTTCTTTAGGTGCCAAAGCACTCAATGAACGCTTACCTCCAGCATTAAAACAATTACAAGTTCCACTCAATATTTTTCACCAGTGTGGTCAGCAACAAGTTGAGGCAACTCAAGCACTTTATGCAGATGCACCAGCTAATTTAACTGTACACGTTTTGCCGTTTATTGAAGATATGGCAAAAGCTTATAGTGAGGCGGATTTAATTATTTGCCGAGCTGGAGCACTCACCGTAACAGAAGTTGCAACAGCAGGTGTGGCCGCAGTTTTTGTACCACTCCCTATAGCAGTTGATGACCATCAAACTGCAAATGCCAAATTTCTGGCGGATGTCGGTGCTGCGAAAATTTGCCAGCAATCGACCATGACGCCAGATGTTTTAAATGAATTGTTCACTTCGCTGATGAACCGCCAATTACTTACTGAAATGGCAGTGAAAGCGCGTCAACATGCCCAACCAAATGCGACTCAGCATGTGGTTGATCTTATCCAAAAAATGTAATCGGATTTACTATGTCTCCATCAACAGCTGCGAACCAAGCAAAAAAACTGATTAAAGTGCCTGAAATGCGCCGTATTAAACACATTCATTTTGTGGGGATCGGTGGCGCTGGGATGTGTGGCATTGCAGAGGTTTTGGGTAACCAAGGCTATAAAATTTCCGGTTCAGACATTAAAGCGTCTAAAACTACAGAACAATTAGAGAAAAATGGCATCAAAGTTTATATTGGCCATCAACCGGAAAATATTAAAAATGCCAATGTGCTTGTAGTTTCTACAGCAATTGATCCGGAAAATCCGGAAATTAAAGCTGCAATTGAACAGCGTATTCCAATTGTACGCCGTGCAGAAATGCTAGGTGAGCTTATGCGTTACCGTCACGGTATTGCTGTGGCTGGTACGCATGGTAAAACCACAACTACAAGTCTTTTGACGACGATGTTGGCGGAAGAAAACCTTGATCCAACTTATGTTATTGGCGGCTTACTTAACAGTACAGGCGTAAATGCGGCGTTAGGTGAAAGCCGTTTCATCGTGGCTGAAGCTGATGAATCAGATGCATCTTTCCTTTATTTGCAACCAATGGCCGCGATTGTAACCAATATCGATGCTGACCATATGGATACCTATGAAGGTAGCTTTGATAAATTAAAAGATACGTTTGTACAGTTCCTTCATAACTTACCATTTTATGGTTTGGCTGTAGTTTGTGGTGATGATGCGAACATTCGTGAAATTCTGCCGCGTGTAGGCCGTCCGGTCATTACTTATGGTTTTAATGAAGATAATGACATTCGAGCAGTTGATATTGAACAAGATGGTATGCAATCGCACTTCACTGTGTTGCGTAAAGGTCGTGAACCATTGCGTTTAACAATTAATCAACCAGGCTTACATAATGTTTTAAATGCCTTGGCAGCAATTGGTGTTGCCACAGATGAAGGTGTTTCTGATGATGCAATTAGCCGTGCATTAGAAGGATTTAGTGGTGTTGGCCGCCGCTTCCAAGTGCAGGGTGAATTTGAACTTGCTGATGGCAATGTTAAGTTGGTTGATGACTATGGACATCATCCGAAAGAAGTAGAAGCAACAATTAAAGCTGCTCGCCAGAGTCATCCAGACCGTCGTTTGGTTATGTTGTTCCAACCACATCGTTATTCTCGTACCCGCGATTGTTTTGATGACTTCATTGAAGTGCTCTCTCAAGTCGATCAATTATTATTGTTGGAAGTTTATCCTGCTGGTGAAAAGCCTATTGTGGGTGCAGACAGTCGTACTTTGGCTCGTAGTATTCGTTTACGCGGACAAGTAGAACCAATTTTGGTTGATCCGGTGGAAGGTAATTTGCAAAACATCATGCAAAATGTGTTACAACCAAATGACTTGTTATTAACGCAAGGTGCGGGTAACGTGGGAGCAATTTCAGTAGAACTTGCGCAACACCATTTGTATGTGAAATAAACAAAAAGTATTGAATTATCGGGTTAAGGATTTAAACGTGTCAAATGCTACAAAATTCGGCAAAGTTGCCGTGTTATTTGGTGGGAAATCGGCTGAGCGTGCTGTGTCTTTGGATAGTGGTCAGGCAGTTTTGGACGCTTTGTTACGTTCAGGTGTTCAGGCTGAAGCATTTGATCCACAAGACCGCAGTGTGACTGAACTTGTAAATTATGATCGTGCATTTATTGTATTGCATGGTCGCGGGGGTGAAGATGGCCAGATTCAAGGTGTACTTGAATGGTTAAATCTGCCTTATACAGGAACAGGTGTGCAAGGTTCTGCTATTGGCATGGACAAAGTTAAAACCAAGCAAATCTGGCAAGGTAGCGATTTACCTACAGCGCCATATCGCATTATTACTAAAGAAACAGATTTAGATGCGGTGATTGCTGAGTTGGGCTTACCTGTCATTATCAAACCTGTACATGAAGGCTCAAGTGTCGGCATGAGTAAGGTTGAGAAAGCAGAAGACTTTGCTGCAGCAATTGAAAAGGCGACTCAGCACGATGCTGTGGTTATGGCAGAAAAATGGATCACCGGTCGTGAGTTCACAATTTCATTCCTAAATGGACAACCTTTGCCTGTCATTCGTTTGCAACCACCAGCAGATGTTGCTTTCTATGACTATGAAGCGAAATATCAACGTAATGATGTAGAGTATGGTATTCCTTGTGGTCTTAGTGAGACTGAAGAGAAAAACCTACAAGCATTGTGTTTACGTGCTTTTCAGGCCGTTGGTGCAGAAGGCTGGGGTCGTATTGATGCGATGCAGGATGAGCAAGGCAATTTCTGGCTTTTAGAGGTAAATACTGTGCCAGGTATGACCAGTCACTCTTTAGTTCCAAAAGCTGCTAAAGCTGTTGGTTATAGCTTTGATGAATTGTGCGTTGCAATTCTTGAGCAAACATTGGAAGGTACGGCTTAAATATGGCACAACTTCCGGCTTCCATGCGCCGTAAACGTGCGGCTATCACCTCTATTCATGATAAACCGCCTACGCGTAAGCAGAAGCTTGCGAATGCTGGTGGATGGGTGCTGTTGGTTATTGCTTTTGTAGTGCTGGCAGTCGGAATTTATGGGCTATATAAAGTTATTACAGATGCAACAGTTGCAAAACTAGAAGTTGTAGGTTCGGCGTCTTCGGTTGAAACGCAACAAGTGATGCAACATGTTGCTCCAATTATAAAAGCAAATTATTTCACATCTGATTTAGAACAGATTCGTGACAAAACATTAGAAATTTCATGGGTAGACCGAGTTGTCGTATCTCGTGCTTGGCCCAATGGTATTCGTGTCCGTGTCATGCCTCGCCATGCTATCGCTCGTTGGGGAACAGGTCGCTTATTAAGCGATGGTGGCGATGTATTTAGTGAGGCAGAGCCGACGAATCATCCTGAACTTCCGTTGCTTCATGGGCCGGTAAGTCAGTCAAAAATGATGATGCGACGCTATAATGAAATTAATCAATTATTCCATCCTGTTAATTTACGTTTAAAAGAGTTATATCTGACTGAGCGAATGACTTGGTTTATGCAATTTGATTCTGGTTTACGCATTATTGTTGACCAAGATCAAACAATGAATAAGTTGCAACGTTTAAGTCATCTGGCACAATCTGACTTAAAACCGGTGTGGTCGAAAATCTCAGCCATTGATTTACGATATCGTAATGGATTATCTATTCAATGGAAGAACGCAACACCACCTAAAATTGTGAATGGTCAGTTTGTTGTAACGAGTGATGACACAAGCATTGCAGGTGGAACAAAAGCAAAGCCATAATACGTGGCTTTAAAATAGGCAATTTGCCTGGTATTAAACAACAAAGAAATGGTATGAGTGATGAGTGAAGCTGTTCCCTCAGTTGTTGCGATTGACATTGGGACGCATAAAGTTTCAGTTTTGATTGGAAAAATTCATGCGCCGGATAACATTCAAGTTATCGGTATGGCAACTGCTCGCAATCGAGGCATGAATAAAGGAAAAATTGTAAGCCTCGATAAAGTCATTGCTGCGATTAAAAATGCTGTTGCTGAAGCGGAAAATATGGCCGAATGTCGCATTCATAGCGCATGGGTATCTATTCCGAGTACCGAGTTGCAAAGTTTTTATGCCTCTGGTCGCACACCAGTATCTAATCCAGCACATGTGATTACAACAAATGAAGTCGTGCGCGCGTTAGAATTGGCAAAAGCAAGTCATGTGACTTCTGATTACTATTTAGCAAGTGCAGTGCCGTTAGGCTTTGAATTAGGTGATTCTGCTGAATGGGTGCAGAATCCAATTAATATGACTGCCCATAGTATGACTGGACATTATCAGTTAATGATGATGCCTATAGCGACTATGCAAAACCTTGATCGTGCCATGAAAGGTGCAAATATCGGGGTTGAAAAAATGGTGGTGTCTTGTTTGGCAACCGCTGAGGCAAGCTTACTGAAAGATGAAAAAGAGTATGGTGTTTGTCTAGTTGATATTGGTGCAGGCATTACCAATCTTGCTGTTTATCTAGATGGACGTTTGGCTCTAGCGCGTACGTTGCAACGCGGTGGTGAACACGTTACACGTGATATTGCTGCTGTATTGCAAACGACGACAGAAGAAGCCGAAAGAATTAAAATTCTGCATGGTTGTGTCGATTTAAGTGCTGTTAAGCCAGATCACATGATTCAGGTAGAAGGAATTGATGGCCCTCAAACAATTAGCCGGATTGAGTTGTCAGAAATTATTATTGCCCGTTATGAAGAGATCTTTAGCCAGATTCGCGATGAACTCGAACAAAGCGGTGCAATTCATGGTTTATACCATGGTGTAGTATTGACAGGGGATGCTTGTCAAATAGAAGGTATGGTGAGTTTAGCTCGTCGTATGTTGGGTGTATCTGCACATTTGGGTAATCCGCCGTTACAGGTTTATGCTGATGATCAACATCAAGCAGCCTTACGTCGTTCTATGTATGCAACAGCAGCTGGTTTGCTCATGTTTAGCCAAAGTGAGTTGCAAGATGCTGTTGAAGAGCCTGAAGAGGCAAATGACCGTTCGATATGGGAACGAATGGTAAATGGCTGGAATGCGTTTAATAGCAAATTAAAAGCCATTTTTTAGGATGTATGTATTTATTGGTAGAATTGTTAGGAAGTTGTAAGAGAAAACCGCTGTACTTGACAAGGTTGGTATTGCACAGCATTCTTAAAATTAGTTATTTTTGAAAATCAAGGCAGTATACGGGCTGAAGTGACTGCCATAATGTATTAGGAACCCTAAAGGTCATGGCCTCATTTGAATTTATAGAAGATGAACTAAACGATGGCAACGGTCAAGCCCGTTTCACTGTATTTGGTGTAGGTGGTGGTGGCGGTAATGCCGTTCAACATATGGTGCAGTCTGATATTCAAGGTGTTAAATTCGTTTGTGCCAATACAGACAAACAAGCACTGGACTGTATGAATGCACCTTTCAAAATTCAGTTAGGCGAGCAAAGTACACGTGGTCTAGGTGCTGGTGCTAACCCTGAAGTAGGGCAAGTTGCAGCAGAAGAAAGCCGTGAAATCATTCGTCACCACCTTGAAGGTACCGATATGGTTTTCGTTACCGCTGGTATGGGTGGTGGTACGGGTACTGGGGCAGCGCCTGTTGTAGCTGAAGTTGCCAAAGAAATGGGTATTTTGACTGTTGGTGTAGTTACAACACCATTTAACTTTGAAGGCCGTCGCCGTTTAAAGTCTGCTGAGCGTGGTATTGAAGCACTTGAAGCACATGTTGACTCATTGATTATTATCCCTAACCAACGCTTACTAAGCGTATATGGCGATATTTCAATGAAAGATGCTTATAAAAAAGCTGATGATGTGTTGTTAAACGCTGTACGTAGTATCTTTGACTTGGTTGTTAACCGTGGTCACATTAACCTTGACTTCGCCGATTTGAAAACTGCAATGAGTACTCGCGGTTACGCAATGATGGGTGCTGGTTTAGGTCGTGGTGAAGATCGTGCGCGTCAAGCTGCTGAACAAGCGATCCGTAGTCCATTACTTGATAACGTAAATATTATTAATGCCAAAGGCGTGTTAATTAACATTACGGGTGGTGATGACATTACGTTACGTGAGACTGAAATCATTACTGATGTTGTGAACCAGATTGTTGACCTTGATGAAGGTGAAATCTTCTACGGTACAGTATTTGACCCAGATGCACGTGATGAATTACGCGTAACAGTGATTGCAACTGGTTTAACTCGTAATGCAGCAGATGCTGAACCGAGAAAACGTAATACGGTAAGCCATGCATCCTCTCAATCAGCTCAATCTGTTGATGAAGATGATGTTCCTGCAATCAATAAGCGTCAAAACGCCGATAATGAAGTCAGTAGCACAGCAAGTTCTACTCCGCGTTCTTCTCCAATGAGTATTCAAGATTACTTGAAAAATCAGCAACGTAAGTAAATAATCGTTAGATTTAATGAAAGGTAGTGTTCAAACACTGCCTTTTTTTATTTTTGATCAATGACTAAATATGCTAACGTATAGCGGTTTTAAAAAAGAAGTTACAAAGCATGGTGAAACAACGTACTCTCAATCGTGTGGTAAAAGCGAGTGGAATAGGTCTTCATAGCGGTCAAAAAGTGATGATCAATTTCATTCCACATACCGTGGATGGAGGTATTGTATTTCGCCGTATCGATTTGGATCCACCTGTCGATATCCCTGCCAATGCTTTATTGATTCAAGAAGCTTTTATGTGTTCCAACTTGGTAACGGGGGATATAAAAGTAGGAACAATTGAGCATGTAATGAGTGCAATTGCAGGTTTGGGAATTGATAACCTGATTGTTGAGGTGTCAGCTTCTGAAGTTCCAATTATGGATGGAAGTGCTGGTCCATTTATTTACCTTTTAATGCAAGGTGGATTACGTGAACTGGATGCACCGAAAAAATTTATAAGAATATTAAAACCAGTTGAAGCACTCATCGATGATAAGAAAGCAATTTTCAGCCCTCACAATGGTTTTCAATTAAATTTCACGATTGATTTTGACCATCCGGCATTTGCTAAAGAATATCAATCTGCGACGATCGACTTTTCGACCGAAACTTTTGTTTATGAAGTCAGTGAAGCACGTACTTTTGGTTTCATGAAAGATCTGGACTACTTGAAAGCAAACAATTTAGCACTAGGCGCAAGTTTAGATAATGCAATTGGTGTAGATGATACAGGTGTCGTCAACGAAGAAGGTTTACGTTTCGCTGATGAGTTCGTTAGACATAAAATTTTAGATGCAGTAGGTGATTTGTATTTGCTTGGTCATCAAATTATTGCCAAGTTTGATGGCTATAAATCAGGACATGCTTTAAATAATCAGTTGTTACGCAATGTTCAAAGTGATCCGAGTAATTATGAAATTGTAACATTTGATGACGAGAATCAGTGTCCAATTCCATATGTCAGCGTGACATAAGTCATTGTCTTTACTTGGCTATGTTATAATGTAACATTAAAAAGTGTGATTATTATCACATAATAATAATGATTCTAATTAAGAAATATAAAGCTCATCATTTTTTATTGCTTGCCAAACGTAGTAAAGCTTGGCTAAGCTTAGGGTCGCTCACAAAGTCGGCTGCACTACGTAACATTTCTTGTGTTTCCGGGGGGATGGGTTTAGATGGCTCAGATGAAGGTGCATTTGGAATATTTTTATTTCTTAATCGAACCTGAATTCTTTGTAGGTCTTTTAGCCCTTCGAGCTGAGATAATTTAGATACATATTGGTTCTGTAAATAACTGAGTTGACTAATCATCGCTTGATTTTCACCAGTAATGATTAAAGAGCCATTTTGATAACACACAACCTGCCATTGTTCCGGTTGGGGCAATAAGGGTTGGATAATTTTCGTAAGTCTTTGCCATTGCGCGACTTGCGTTGTTAGAAACGTAAGGTTTCCTGTTTTTATGTGTTTTCCGGTTTGTTGAAAAACGTTATCGGGTTTGGACATGGTCATTCTCGGATAGATTCTTGTCTTAATCTTAAGCGTTCATTTCAATTGATATCAAGGAAGAGATCATAAGGAACTTGAGTAAGAACAGTTTCAAGAGGTTTTTATGCACACGCGTCGTATTTTATTAGCGTTTTCACTTGCCGCTTCGGCAGCATCAGTTGCTTTTGCAGATTATCAAACAATTAACCAATCTACTGATTCAGATCGATTGGAACAGCTATCAAAAACATTATCTCAAGGTTCATATACTCATCCCGATGATTTAGATCTTCCGGCGAGTGCGAAAGTTTCAGTGACCTTACGCCAAAAAACGGTTGAACTCAACAATGAGTCACTTGCAAAGAAGTACGGTAATACAACCGCAAAAAATTCTTTTAATGCCTCTTCTTCAAATTCTTACTCTTGGTTAGTTTCTCATCCTCTTCCTGATACTGTACGAGTTTCTTCAAACTTTGGTGGTCGTACCATGGGTGGCCGTGCAGAACATCATGGTGGTTTGGATATGGCTGCTCCGAGTGGCACGCCAATCTATGCTACAGGCCCAGGTATTGTAACCAAATCTGGCTGGGGCACTGGTTATGGTCAATATGTTGAAATTAACCATGGTAATGGCTATTTAACGCGTTATGCTCATGCTTCACGTTTAATGGTGCGTGTAGGCGACCAAGTATCTGCGGGCGAGCATATTGCTAATGTAGGGTGTACAGGTCGCTGTACAGGTCCGCATTTGCATTATGAAGTTGTAAAAGATGGGCAACGTAAAAACCCAACTACTTACTTGGCGATGCTTCCATAAAAGCATAGTTAAAAAAGCAAGGTTATTAAATTTATGAATCTAAAACTAAGCTAAACCTTTTTTAACGCAAAGATTGTATAAAAAAACGCCATTATTGGCGTTTTTTTGTTATTTTGTTTACTGCTCGGTCAATGACTATTCATTCAGAAAATAATAGGGCCCCCTCACATTCACCCGAGGCAATAACTTGAAAGGGGTAAAACGTGGTAAAAATACAAAGTAGATTAGAGAACAAGGAACAGGTGAATTATGGCGTTTTACGGTGACTCCGACGCACAAGAAACCCAAGAATGGCAAGATGCATTCGATTCAGTTTTACAACATATGGGAACTGAACGAGCGGCATTCTTGTTGGAAAAACTTTACCAACAAGCAATTGCTAAGCATGTTCCAATTCAACGTCTCAATACACCTTACTTAAATACAATTTCTGTTGAAGAACAACCTGCAATGCCAGGCGACCAAGATATGGAACGCCGTATTCGTGCATTGATTCGTTGGAATGCCTTAGCAATGGTACTTCGTGCGAATAAAACAGGTGATGATTTAGGTGGACACTTGGCGAGTTTCGCATCAAGTGCAACATTATATGACGTAGGTTTTAACCATTTCTTCCGCGCAAACAGCAATAGCTTTGGCGGAGATATGATTTATTATCAAGGGCATTGTGCTCCTGGTATTTATGCACGTTCATTCCTTGAAGGACGTTTAACTGAAGAACAGTTAAGTAATTTCCGCCGTGAAGTTGGCGGTAACGGTTTACCAAGCTATCCGCATCCATATTTAATGCCTGACTATTGGCAATTCCCAACAGTATCAATGGGTCTTGGTCCAATCATGTCGATTTATCAAGCACATATTCAAAAATATTTGATGAACCGTGGCTTGATCAAAGAAGAAGATCGTAAAGTTTGGGCTTATCTTGGCGATGGTGAGATGGATGAGCCAGAAAGTACTGGTGCAATTTCACTTGCTGGTCGTGAAAAGCTTGATAATCTTATTTGGGTTGTTAACTGTAACTTACAGCGTCTAGATGGTCCTGTACGTGGTAACGGTAAAATCATTCAAGAGTTAGAATCTTTATTCCGTGGCGCAGGCTGGCGTGTAATTAAAGTGGTATGGGGCCGTCATTGGGACCCACTTCTTGCAAAAGACACCTCAGGCGCTTTGAAAGCGGTAATGGAAGAGACAGTTGATGGTGAATACCAACGCTATCAAGTGAAAGGTGGTGCATACACGCGTGAGAAGTTCTTTGGCAAGTACCCGGAAGCTGCGGAACTTGTAAAAGACCTAAGCGATGAAGACATCGATAATCTCAACCGTGGTGGTCATGACCCTTACAAAGTGTTTGCTGCATATGCAGAAGCAATGAAAGCTAAAGGTCAACCAACAGTTATTCTTGCGAAAACTGTTAAAGGTTACGGTTTGTCTGAAGAAATTGAAGCGGTGAACAAAACTCACCAAATCAAAAAAATGCAGATTGACTCTTTGAAATATGTACGTGACCGTTTCAATCTTCCATTTACAGACGATAAGTTAGAAGAGCTTCCATTCTACCGCCCAAGTGAAAACTCTCCAGAAATGAAGTATATGAAGGCGCGTCGTGAAGCGTTAGGTGGTTACCTACCTGCACGTCGTAAAGAGAGTGAAATCTTAGCGATTCCTGAATTATCTGTATTTGATGCTGTATTAAATGGTTCAGGTGGTAAAGAACAATCTACCACTATGGTGATGGTTCGTTTAATTGCTTCTTTACTCAAAGAAAAAGCAATTAAAGACCGCGTAGTACCAATTGTTCCAGATGAAGCACGTACTTTTGGTCTGGAAGGTATGTTCCGTCAGCTCGGTATCTATGCTGCTCACGGTCAAAAATATACCCCAGAAGACCAAGAACAATTAATGCATTACCGTGAAGCAAGTGACGGTCACATGCTACAAGAAGGGATTAACGAAGCTGGTGCGATGAGTGCATGGGCTGCGTTGGCAACAAGTTATTCAACGAATAACTTGCCAATGATTCCAATGTATATGTACTACTCAATGTTCGGTTTCCAACGTATTGGTGACATTGCATGGGCAGCTGGTGATGCGCAAGCTCAAGGTTTCTTGTTGGGTGCAACTGCTGGTCGTACCACATTGAACGGTGAAGGTCTACAGCACCAAGATGGTCATTCACATATCTTGGCGAACACTATTCCAAACTGTGTATCTTATGATCCATGTTTTGGTTATGAGTTAGCTGTAATCGTGCATGACGGTTTAAAACGTATGTATGTGAACCAAGAGCGTGTGTTCTACTACTTAACTGTAATGAACGAAAACTACGAGCATCCTGCAATGCCTGAAGGCGCTGAGGAAGGCATTAAACGTGGTATGTACTTGTTCGAAAAAGATGAAAAAGCAACTGTCCAATTACTTGGTTCAGGTGTGATTCTTCGTGAAGTGATCAAGGCTGCGAAAATCTTACGTGATGAATACCAAATCCATTCAAATGTTTGGAGTGTAACAAGCTTCAATGAGTTGTCACGTGATGGTATGGCATGTGAAGAATACAACCGTTTACACCCACTTTCTGAAGAAGTGAAAGAATCTTGGGTATCTAAACAGTTACGTGGTACAGAAGGTATCGTTGTTTCAGCAACAGACCATATGCGTGCTTATAGCGAACAAATCCGTGCGTATCTTCCAGATGGTCGCCCATTTGTTGCATTAGGTACAGATGGATACGGTCGTTCAGATACACGTGCTAACTTACGTAGTTTCTTTGGTGTTGATGCTGCACATATCGTTGTTGCTACTTTGAAAAAATTAGCTGACGAAGGTGAAGTGGACGCACGTTTAGTTAAAGACGCGATTTCTAACTTTGAGTTAGATACTGACCGTCCAGTGGCATGGGCTCCTCAAGCGCATCCAGAAGTTCAGGCAGTTGCTGAATATAATGAAACGCAAACAGGTGAGGGGAACTAAGCATGCAAATTAAGACCCCTGATATTGGTGTAGACAAAGCAGTTGTTGCTGAAATTTTAGTAAAAGTTGGCGACAGTATTGCAGAAAATGACAGCCTTGTTTTGCTTGAGTCAGATAAAGCCTCTGTTGAAGTGCCTAGCACTTCAGCAGGTGTTGTAAAAAGCATCTTAATCAAAGAAGGTGATAGCGTAACTGAAGGTACGGTATTGCTTGAACTTGAAGCTGAGGGTGCTGCACCAGTAGCTCAAGCAGAAGAAGTTCCAAAAGCTGCACCAGCAGCTGAACAAACGGCAGCACCTGCAGCGGCTCAACAGCCCTCAACTGCTGCTCAACCAGCAACGGCAACAACTAGCCAAGTGGTTGAAGTTCAAGTTCCCGATATTGGTGTTGAAAAAGCACTAGTTGGTGAGATTTTAGTAAAAGTTGGCGAACAAATCGATGTTGAACAAAGCATCGTTGTGGTTGAGTCTGACAAAGCAACTGTAGAAGTACCAAGCAGTGTTACAGGTACTGTAGAAAGCATTCAAGTTAAAGAAGGCGATACAGTTAAAGAAGGTGTTGTTCTTATTCAAGTAAAAACAACATCTGCATCTAGTGCGCCAGCTGAGGCACCTGCTTCTACAACAGCAGCTCCGGCAGCAGCTACACCAGCTCAACAAGAAACTGTAGCATCGACTGCTACTCAATCTGGACCGGTTGATATTAACGTTCCTGATTTGGGTGTAGATAAAGCAGTTGTTGCTGAAATCTTGGTTCAGGTTGGTGATAAAGTTGATGTAGACCAAAGCCTTGTTGTGGTTGAGTCAGATAAAGCAACTGTGGAAGTTCCAAGTACTGTTGCGGGTATTGTGAAAGCAATTCACTTGCAAGCAGGCCAACAAGTTTCACAAGGCGTATTGCTGGCAACAATTGAAGCTGAAGGTCAAGCACCTGCTGCTGCACCAGCGGCAAAAGCAGAAGCAGCCCCAGCTCCACAGGCAGCAGCGCCTAAAGCGGCAGCACCTGCTCCGACTCAAGCAGTATCTGCTCCAGCTTCTTCTGGTAATGATAAATTAACTAAAGAACAAGAAGCCGAAAACGCTAAAGTTTATGCAGGCCCTGCTGTGCGTAAGCTTGCTCGTGAGCTTGGTGTAGTTTTATCTCAAGTTAAGACTTCTGGTGAACATGGCCGTGTTGTTAAAGAAGATATCTTTGCGTATGTGAAGACTCGTTTAACTGCGCCACAAGCTGCACCAGTTGCTGCGGCTGCACCAGCAGTTTCAGGTTTGCCAAAGCTTCCTGACTTCACTGCGTTTGGTGGCGTGGAAGAAAAAGTACTGACGCGTTTGCAGCAAGTATCAATTCCGCAATTGTCATTGAACAACTTTATTCCGCAAGTCACCCAGTTCGATTTGGCTGATATTACTGAGTTGGAAGATTGGCGCAATGAGCTAAAAGGCAACTTCAAAAAAGAAGGTATCAGCCTGACGATTATGGCATTCATTATCAAAGCGGTTGCGTATTTGTTGAAAGAAGAGCGTGAATTCGCAGGTCATCTATCTGATGACGGTAAATCAGTGCTCTTGCGCAATGAAATCCATATGGGTATTGCGGTAGCAACACCTGATGGTTTGACAGTACCAGTACTACGTAATCCTGACCAAAAATCAATTAAGCAAATTGCAGTTGAATTGGGTGTGTTAGGTCAAAAAGCACGTGATAAGAAATTAACACCGAAAGACTTGCAAGGTGCGAATTTCACTATTTCAAGTTTGGGCGCAATAGGTGGTACAGCATTTACACCACTTGTGAACTGGCCGCAAGTTGCGATTTTGGGTATTTCACCTGCAACGATGCAGCCTGTTTGGAATGGTAAGGACTTTGATCCACGCTTAATGTTGCCATTGTCATTGTCTTATGACCACCGTGTAATTAATGGTGCAGATGCGGCTCGCTTTACTAATAAGCTTACGAAACTTCTTAAAGATATTCGTACTTTATTAATCTAATATTTTTAAATGAATCATTAAAACCTCGCTTCGGCGGGGTTTTATTTTGATATTTAATTTAATTGGTTTTAAGTTAATCTAAAGACGAAGAATGAAGTGTTGAGAGAGGAGAAATTTCTCGTTATTAGGTAAAGGAGAAAGAATAAATGGTAGGATTTTTAAAAATCATGGTGCCGATCCTATTAATTGTATTTTTATTAATGGGGCTGTGGGTGAGTATTTTACACTTTCCTTGGGAATGGATGACCTACGTTGCAATGGGCTTGGAAGTATTTGTAGCAATGCTTATTTTGCCATTTGAATTTCAATCTCAGCACGTAACTGGCATTAATAATTTTGGATTTATTAACTTAAGTATTTGTTTAGCTTTACTATTGGGTCTAGGACGATTGTTGGTTTGGGCGTGGATAAAATTTTTTGCCTGAATGTTTGAAAAATAGAACTACTCGAATATAATAAACGCATACTTCATTGGGGAGTAGCCGCTATTCATTTCTAAATGAATAGGTGATGATCAACATAATTGTTCAACAGAACATGGTCATCATAGCTTAAACGTCTCATCGTTTCCGAGTTGGCAAGACCTTTGATTTACCACTCTGCAGATATTTGGCTAGCAGGAGGGGTAGGTCATGGGCATTTATGCTAGCCAGAGAAACGACATGCAAGAATTTCTGATTTCTACTTCAATTGTTGCCCTCGCTGAAATGGGCGATAAAACTCAATTATTGGCCCTTTTACTGTCTGCACGTTTCCGTAAGCCAATCCCTATTCTTATTGCGATTCTTTTAGCTACTCTAATTAATCATGGTATTTCTGCTGTACTTGGACAGTGGATCACAACTGTGCTGAGCCCCGAAATTTTAGTCTGGGTTCTTGCAGCTGGCTTCATTGGTATGGCTTTCTGGATGCTTATTCCAGATAAGTTAGACGATGAAACGGATAGTATTAACAGATGGCAAAAATTTGGTGTTTTTGGTGCTACCTTCATCTTATTTTTCTTAGCTGAAATTGGTGACAAAACCCAAATTGCAACAGTCGCTTTAGCTGCACGTTATGACAGCATTTTTTGGGTGATGTTAGGTACAACCTTAGGGATGATGATTGCCAATGCACCTGCTGTATTTATTGGTAATAAATTGGCTGAACGTTTATCTATCTCACTTATTCATAAAATTGGTGCTGCTATTTTCTTAATTGTAGGTATCTCTACTTTAGTACAGCATTATTTTTTCTAACGCATTTTAAGCTGCGAAAAAAACGCACTCAATTCGAGTGCGTTTTTTTATAGGTAATTTTAATAGTTAAATTTCACAGTAAAGTTAATTTGACGGGGGTTACCTAAAGTCACCATATTTTCATTTAAGGCACCTGCATAGTAATCTTTATCGAATAGATTACGGATCGCTAGTTGAGCACCCCAATGTCCTGCATCATAGCCAGCTTCTGTATCAAATACGGTATAGCCTGGAATATGGACATCTAGCTTATCCATAGTTTTATAGGTTTCACCACGGAACCCACCGCCGACATACCAACCAAGTTTTGAGGCAGGATCAAATTTATAACGAGCCGACAGACTGTAAGCATGCTCAGGAATATTGTCGAGTGCTTTTCCTACATTGCTCGCGTTTGCATCTTTACTAATTTCAGCATCAATTGTGTAGGTATAGGCAGCTGTTAATTTCAAACCTTCTAAAATTTCTGCGCTGAGCTCAGTCTCGATACCACGAGTTAACTGCTCGCCACGTTGTACTTTATATCCACTATTCGCAGTATCAGTGACTAAAACATTTTGACGTTTTAAGTCATACCAAGCGATAGCGCCTTGAACTCGTTGATCTGGGCTTTGTAATTTCATTCCGACTTCAACCTGTTTCCCTTCTTCAGGTTTGAACGGATTGTTATTTACATCAGTACCGCTATTTGGGGTAAATGAAGTAGCGTAGCTGACATAAGGAGCCACAATGTCATTAAGGGTATACATGAGAGAAGCACTACCTGTGAATGCTTCATCTGTTTGTTTACTCGTATTGCCAGTCACCAAACTTGTAGTTTGAGTTTGCGCCCAGTCTTGACGACCAGATAAGCTTAAAAGTAATTGGTCATTAAGCTGAATGCGATCACGTAAATAAAGTCCTAAATATTTGAGACGGTTGATATCACGAACATTTTGAGTCAATTTTACATTTTGTCCGTAAACGGGATCATAGATATTTAAATCGCCAATATCGTATTTATCATTGGTGTAATCACTTTTTTCCTGAAAAGCATCTACGCCAATATTAAGGTCGTGTTGCATACCATATAAATCAAACTGTTTATTGAAACGGTTATCGATGGCAAAGCTTAAATTATCAATAATTTGGTGGCGGCTATTATTTTTACGGCTAATGGTTGTGTAGTCGATTTCACCTTGTTTGTTTTTTGCCCAAAAGTTGTTACCCGTGCGAGCAAAGACAGCAGTACCATCCATTTCAGTTTTTTGTACGGCAAAGTTCTGATTAAAGTTCCAACCGTTATCAAAAGCGTGTTTAAAGGTATAACCTGTACGGTAAACATCTGCCTCATATTTACCAAAATTAGGATCGCCAATATATAAACTTCGGTTTATAGCGCCGTTAGGGTTATCTTTTAATGTACCAATGACAGGTAAACCTTGTTGACGAATGTATTCGCGATGCTGATAGCTTGCGATGACAGAGAGATCAGTGTTATCCCCTAAGTCAAAGTTATAAGAGGGGGAGATGTAGTAATTTTTAAAATACACATAATCTGTTGGGTCATCTTGATCCGAGATACGACCATTTAAACGGAAAGCACCTTTTTCACTATTATTAGGACTATAGTTTAAATCGAACGTACCTTCTTTAAGATTGTAGCTGCCATAAGTCATAGTGGCCCGAGCAAAGCTTTCAGCTTGAGGGCGTTTAGTCACTAAGTTGACCATACCTCCTGGAGCAACCAAACCAAAATTAATAGATGCAGGCCCTTTTAAAACTTGTACCTGATCCATGCCTGATAACTCAGTAGCAACATACGTATTTTGGCCTACTCTTAAACCATCTACATAAACTGAATCAGAAGAAGTTTGTCCTCGAATAACAAAATCATCCCAACCACGACGACCAAGTTTCCCAGCTTCTACGCCTGCGACACCTTCAAGGGCATCTGCTAAAGTTCTTGCTTGTTTTTGGTCGAGCTGTTCGCGGGTTACTACCGAAACCGACTGAGCAGTTTTAAATAAAGGTGCATCTGATTTTAAGGCAGAGTTTGCTTTCGTTGCGACATAAGGTGAAGTGCTTTCTTTTTGTGCTTTAACAGAAATCGTGGGGAGAACACTGGTTGAATTTTGTTGTTCTGTTATTTCTTCAGCATGACTTGCTGTCATCGAAGTAAAAATAGCAACTGCTAACAATGTTTTTGATGTTGAAAAACGGAAGGGTTGATTCATGGGAGGCCTAAGCAGCACAAAAAGTAAATTTGATAATGAGAATTATTTTAATTTATTGTGGGTTAATTTTAAATAACATTGTGATTCATTTATAAAATAAGAAAAGCAAAATCAATTTTAAAATATTATTAGAAAAATAAAGTAGTTTATTGCAAGAGCTACTGAATCCCTTTATTTTAGTATGGATATAAAAATATCTAATATTTAAAGTTTTTTTTGGGGAATTTTATGGGGTTTGAAAAAACAACATCACAGATATTATTTGATAATGGCGTACATAAATGTATTAGTTTTACCAGTTTGGTCAAAGGGGAAGGCATTCAAGCCAATCAATTTTTAATTATTGATCATGAACGCGCTGCTGTAATCGACCCAGGTGGCGATTTGACCTACGTTCCATTAACGATGGAATTAAATAAATATACACGTTTGAAAAATCTGGACTATGTGATGGCCTCGCATCAAGATCCGGATATTATTACTTCAATGCCACGCTGGCTGGTTTATACCGATGCTAAAGTCGTTGCATCAAAATTATGGGCACGTTTTTTACCGCACCTAAATTCCTCATTTATGAGTGAGCGTATGAAAGGGAATTGGGAAGACCGCCTTATTGAATTACCCGACCGCGGCCAAGTGATTACTTTAGGAGAATCCAAGCTTGTGGTATTTCCCGCTCACTTCTTACATTCGGTGGGTAATTTTCAGTTTTATGATCCAGTTGCCAAAATTTTATTTTCTGGCGATATGGGTGCCTCGATTGTTGAAGATGCTAATCAGCCTTTAAAAGATTTCGATACCCACGTTATGAAAATGAAGGCTTTTCATCAACGCTATATGTGTTCCAATAAGGTTATCCGTTTGTGGGTTAGCATGGTGCGCCAAATGGATATCGAGATGATCGTTCCTCAGCATGGAAGTCCATTTATTGGTAAAGAAATGGTCAATCAGTTTTTAGACTGGATTGAGACCTTGCCATGCGGCGTAGATTTAATGAATGAGCAAATTTTTAGCTGTCCAACTTAAAAAATGAGGTCCATTATCTTGAGTCGGAATTGAAATTTTTTTAGTATTTTTCGTCGCAGAAAAATTTTTGATGACGAGAATTTGAATAAAATGTTATCTCAAGTTGCGACTCCAGATGAGTGCCTACGCTGTGGGGCATGTTGTGCACATTTTCGGGTTTCATTTTACTGGGCTGAGGCCGAGTTAATAGATGAACATCTAGTTGAACCTTTAACACCTGTTTATTCTTGTATGCGTGGAACTAACCGGGTTCAGCCACGTTGTCAGGCTTTGACAGGTGAAATTGGTAAAGAGGTGGGGTGTTCTATTTATGCTGTACGTAGTTCTACCTGTAGAGAAGTGCAGGTGGGAGATGAGCAGTGTAATAAAGCTCGTTTGGCGCACCAGCTTATTCCTCTGATTCGTGTTAACCCAGCCGATTCTGAGAATGATCATGACTATGATCAGGTGAGTTAAATATGAGCTAACACAATAATAAGTGGGAAATATTTAGAGCAGGCAAATATCTATTGCTGAAAAAGGCAAAGATAATATGAAAATTGCATTGAAATTTGTTTATAATAGCTCACGGAATTTACCAGTGAGATTGTTATGCTGACCATCGTTCAAGAAGCGCTAACCTTCGATGATGTCTTATTACTTCCTGCCTACTCTACTGTTCTCCCAAAAGATGTCTCTTTAAAGACACGTTTAACTCGCGGCATTTATTTAAATATCCCATTAGTTTCAGCGGCAATGGATACAGTGACTGAGTCACGTATGGCGATTGCGATGTCACAAAATGGTGGTATCGGGATTTTGCACAAAAACATGGATATTGCTGCTCAAGCTGCAGAAGTACGCCGTGTGAAAAAATTCGAAGCGGGTATGGTGAAAGATCCTATCACTGTAACGCCAGAAACTACAGTACGTGAACTGATTGCAATTACCTCTGCTAATAACATTAGTGGTGTACCTGTTGTTAAAGATGGCAAGGTTGTTGGTATTGTGACAGGCCGTGATACGCGTTTTGAAACCAATTTAGAACAACCTGTTAGCAACATCATGACAGGCCAAGATCGTTTAGTAACTGTACGTGAAGGCGAGTCTAAAGAAAATATTCAAGCATTATTGCAAAAACACCGTATTGAAAAAGTCTTGGTCGTTGGTGAGAGCAATGAACTTAAAGGCTTAATTACAGTAACTGACTTCCGCAAAGCTGAGAGCTATCCAAACAGTTGTAAAGATGATCTTGGTCGTTTACGTGTTGGTGCTGCGGTAGGTACAGGTGCTGATACACCAAGTCGTGTGGAAGCATTGGTTGAAGCTGGTGTTGACGTAATTGTTGTTGATACAGCACATGGTCACTCTGCTGGTGTAATTGAACGTGTACGTTGGGTGAAACAAAACTTCCCTCAAGTACAAGTGATTGGTGGCAACATTGCAACTGGTGATGCTGCATTAGCATTATTAGATGCAGGTGCAGATGCTGTAAAAGTAGGTATTGGCCCTGGTTCTATCTGTACAACACGTATTGTGGCAGGTATTGGTATGCCACAAATTTCTGCGATTGACAGCGTTGCTAGCGCACTAAAAGATCAAATTCCTTTAATTGCAGATGGTGGTATCCGCTTCTCTGGCGATATGGCAAAAGCGATCGGTGCGGGTGCAAGTACGATCATGGTTGGTTCATTACTTGCAGGTACTGAGGAAGCGCCGGGTGAAGTTGAGTTTTTCCAAGGTCGTTACTACAAAGCATATCGTGGTATGGGTTCATTAGGTGCAATGGCGGGAGCAACTGGTTCTGCTGACCGTTATTTCCAAGATTCAAAAGCGGGTGCTGAGAAGTTAGTACCAGAAGGCATTGAAGGCCGTGTCCCATATAAAGGTCCAATGGGTAATATCGTTCATCAAATGATGGGTGGTTTACGTTCATCGATGGGCTATACAGGTTCAGCTGTGATTGAAGATCTTCGCCAAAATGCAAAATTTGTGAAAATTACTTCAGCTGGTATGTCTGAGTCACATGTCCATGATGTAACGATTACTAAAGAAGCTCCAAACTATCGTGTTGGTTAGATTTTCGTAACCAAAACAATGAAGAAAGCCGTCATTACACTGACGGCTTTTTGTTTTTGGTGTAAAGTAAATCTGACGAAAAGAAATATGGCGGAATGGCCATATATGAAGTAAGCCACGGCTGAAGTGGCGTAAAAATGAGATAAGCTATGAGTTATTTTGGAACGGATGGTATTCGTGGAAAATTTGGGCAAATGCCTATTACTCCAGAGTTTGCTTTAAAACTCGGTTTTGCTGCAGGGAAGGTATTAAAACGAACGAGTCCAAAAAATAAGCCACTTGTTGTATTAGGAAAAGACACTCGTTTATCTGGTTATATTTTAGAGTCTGCTTTGCAGGCGGGGTTAAACGCTGCTGGCGTATATGTTCATTTACTTGGCCCATTACCAACCCCAGCAATTGCGCACCTTACTCGTGCTTTACATGCGCATGCAGGTATCGTGATTTCTGCATCTCACAACCCATATTTTGATAACGGGATTAAATTTTTCTCAAGTGAAGGTAAAAAATTACCAGATTCATTGCAGGAAGAAATTAATAAAGAATTAGAAAAAGATTTATTTATTGAAGACACTGCGAACTTAGGTAAAAGTGTCCGTGTAAATGATGCGAATGGTCGCTATATCGAATTTTGTAAATCTACTTTCCCTTACCACTTTGACTTAAATAATTTAAAGATCGTATTGGACTGTGCTCATGGCGCAGCATATAGCGTTGGTCCTTCGGTTTTTCGTGAGTTAGGGGCAAAAGTTGTTGCTTTATATAATGAGCCAGATGGTTTAAATATTAATGAAGGTTGTGGTTCAACACATCCTGAAAACCTACAAAAAGCTGTCGTTGAGCACCAAGCAGATTTAGGGATTGCCTTTGATGGTGATGCTGACCGTGTCGTAATGGTTGATAAGTTTGGTAACTTAATTGATGGCGACCATATTTTATATATTTTAGCGACTCAGGCTCAAAATAAGCCAGCAGGCGTAGTCGGTACTGTCATGAGTAACATGGCACTCGAAGTTGCACTTGAAAAAGCGAATGTTGGTTTTGTTCGTGCTAAGGTTGGCGACCGATATGTATTACAAGCTTTAGAAGAAAATGGTTGGGTTACTGGTGGGGAACCATCTGGCCATATTCTAACTTTAGACAAGAGTACGACAGGTGATGCAATTATTGCAGCCCTTCAAGTTTTAACCGTGATGGTCGAGCAAAATAAAGCTCTTCATGAATTGGTTCAAGATTTTAAATTATTCCCACAAATTCTTGTGAATGTACGTTTAGAACAAATGCTTGATCCGTATTCTATTCCTGCATTGGTTGCCGAGTTTGATAAAGCAGAAGCACAGCTCAAAGGACGTGGACGAATCTTGATTCGTAAGTCAGGAACAGAACCTGTGATTCGAGTTATGGTCGAAGGTGATGATGAGCAAGAAGTGAATGCTTTAGCTCAGCATTTAGCAGATTCAGTTCGTTCACAAGCACAAGTCGCATAAGGTGCATGACATGAGTGATGTCATTAAAGATTTAAGTGAATTACGCTTAAGCTACGAGCAAGGAGAATTGCATGAGGGACAGGTTGAATCTAACCCTCATCTTCAGTTTCTTGGTTGGTTTAACCATGCTCTAGCAGCCAATTTGCATGAACCTTATGCCATGTCGTTAGCAACAGTGGGTGCTAATGGCAGACCACATGTTCGAACAGTCTTGTTGCGCGGTGCTACAGAAGCTGGCTATGATTTTTATACTAACTATGACAGTCAGAAAGGTATAGATTTGGCAGAAAACCCATATGCCGAATTATTATTTTACTGGCCGAGTCTAGAACGTCAGGTGAGAGTTGGTGGTCATGTAGTAAAAATTTCTGAACAGGAATCTACAGATTACTATCGTAAACGACCACGTGATAGCCAGATTGCAGCGCATATCAGTACTCCGCAAAGTGGTAAGATTGAAAGTCGCGAGCTGTTACAGCAACGTTTTCAAGAGTTACAACAGCAAGTTACAAGCCGTGAAGTGCTTGATAAGCCAGAGTTCTGGGGAGGCTATCGTTTGCAGCCAGATTATTATGAATTCTGGCAAGGGCGACCAAATCGTTTACATGACCGCTTGAGTTATGAAAAAATCGACGGTCAATGGACGTTGCACCGACTGATGCCTTAAATGACAAAAATACAAATCAAACAAAGACCTTTATTGACACGCCCTGAACAGTTTCAGGGCGTGCCTTCGTTTATTGCCGAAATTTTGGCAAGGCGTGGGGTACAATCTGAACAGGAATTAGAGTTAAAGCTTAAGAATTTATTAGCTCCACAGCTCAAGGGATTAGAGATAGCTGTGGCCTTAATAGATCAAGCCATTGATGAGCAGAAAAAAATTGTTATTGTCGGTGACTACGATGCCGATGGCGCAACCAGCACAGCTTTAATGATATTGGTGCTTCGCGATATGGGAGCACAAGTCGATTATTTGGTTCCAGACCGATTTAAATACGGTTATGGACTTACCCCCGCAATTGCAGAGCTTGCACATCAAACTTATCAACCCGATTTATTAATTACTGTCGATAATGGGATTTCCAGCCATACTGGTGTTGATGCGGCACATGCACTGGGCATGCAAGTGGTTATTACAGATCATCATTTAACGACCAAAGAAACACCACTTGCAGAAGCAGTTGTAAATCCAAATCAGTTGGGTTGTGAGTTCCCAAGTAAGGCGCTTGCAGGTGTTGGCGTTGCATTTTATGTACTGGCCAATTTAGCAAGTTTACGTAACAAGCAAAACAAAAGCACAAGTAAAGTCACTCAATATCTAGACTTGGTTGCTTTAGGAACATATGCGGATGTTGCTGTCCTAGATTATAACAACCGTATTTTGGTCGACGCAGGCGTAAAACGTATTCAACAACATCAATGCCGAGTAGGAATATTGGCGTTGCTAGATATTGCTGGCCGTGAGGCTTCATCTTTGCGTGCACAAGATTTAGGTTTTGTTTTAGGTCCGCGTATTAACGCTGCTGGACGCATGGAGAGCATGCGTATAGGCATTGAATGTTTATTAGCTGACACAATGGAATTTGCCTATCCAATCGCGAGACAGTTAAATCAATTAAATATAGAGCGTCGTCAAATCGAAGGGGAAATGAAGCAACAAGCCTTATCTGCTTTAGATGGCTTGCAGCTCTCAAAAGAAGACGTTCCTCCGGCTCTTGTACTTTTTGAAGAAAACTGGCATCAAGGCGTGATCGGGATTGTGGCAGGGCGTTTAAAAGAACAATTTCATCGCCCCACTATTGTTTTTGCACCCGATGAAGATGGCATTCATATTAAAGGATCAGCACGTTCAATTGATGGCGTGCATATTCGAGATACGATTGAACAGGTTGCTGAACAACATCCAGAATTGGTGAGCCATTTTGGTGGGCATGCAGCAGCAGCAGGTTTAACCATACGTAAAGAAAACTTTGAAGCTTTTAAAACAGCGTTTACCAATTGCATTGCAGCAATGGAAGAATCTTTGTTTCAAGCAACGCTATGGACGGATGGGGAATTACCAGCTTCGGCTTTGCAACTAAATACATTAGATTGGATAGAACAGCTTGGTCCATGGGGACAAAAATTCCCTTTTCCTCAGTTTGAGGGGCATTTTAAAGTTATTGATTATCGCTGGCTTAAAGAAACGCATTTGAAGCTTAAATTAGCACTCGACCAATACAGCTTTGATGCAATTGCTTTTAATGCAGCGGGCCGTTTTGAATTTGACCCAATGCGTGATCATGTACATTTGGTCTATGAAATAGATCGTAACGCATTTAATGGCAATGTGAATTTACAATTACGTATCGTACATTTAAACCAATAAAAAAATCCGCTCAATTGAGCGGATTTTTTTATGACTTTAGGCTTGATTAGAAGCGGTAGCCTGCACGAACACCATAAGTGTTGTCGTTATCACCGAAACCAATACGACCTTCAAGACTTACTTGTTGATTTAAGAATTTTTTAGCATTAATACCAAATTCATCTTTATCAGTTAAGTCATTGTTGTAGTAATCCACACCAAGACTTAAAGTTTTATCGATGTAGTAGTCACCACGAACTTTATATTCGTCTAGGTCACCAAATGCACCGAATGCTTCAAGGTTTACGTCATGTTGACCTACTTGAGTTACGTATTTAGCACGAACTGTTGGATCAGCGCCGTCTTTACCGTCTTTTTCGTCGTAGCCTTTAACACCTAGAGCAAGTAATAAACCTGGAGCTGGTAAATAACCTACTTCAGCTGCATAAGTAGTTACTTTGCTGTCAATATTGGTGTTGTCGACTTCACGCTCATTTCGACCTACATCACCGCTAAGGTAGAAATCTGAGTTAGGAACATAGTATTCAACACCTACGCCATATTGAGTATCTTTTGTACCGCTGTTATCGCCATAGTTGATAAGGGCGTTAACGTTACTTGCACGGCTTAAGAAAGCTGCTTCAGCAAGTGGAGCGTTACGAGTTTGAACAGGATTAAAGTAATAAGTCCCGTCAACACCGAATTTACTTACGCTGCTACCGTTGTCTGGATCAAGATAATTGTAAGAACCACCAACTTCAGCTTGGTAAGCGTTTGCTGCGCCACTCACTGCGAGTGCAGATAAAAGAGCTGATGCAATTGCTAGTTTTTTCATGGAATCTCTCCCCTCTAAAAAGCGATTTTATAAATGTTTTGTTACAACTTTTAGTCTAGACGAAAAAGCTTGGTCGTCAATCTTGCGCAAGTAACCGTAGTGTAACCGTGTGCTATTTATGTAAAGCTATTTAATTTAACAAATTGATTTTAAAGTATAAAAACATAATGTTTTATTTTATTAAAATTGAGGATATTTTGTGTAGATCATAAAAAATGCTGTAAAAGTACCCAATTTTGTATGAGGATGTTACTAATTAATCTTAAAATGAACTAAAGGAAGCTTGGTAATTAAATGTGTGAAATATGAGGAGAAATACAAAGCAGGTTCGTAGATAACTGCAGCTATGCTAAAATAATTGACTGTTTATCTGCTCTTATGGGAACACTCGCGTGGAAATTAATCCTTATCTAAACCAATTGAAAGACTTAACTGATCGTAGCCAAACACTACGGGGGTATCTTTGACTACGATCTGAAAAAAGAACGTTTAGAAGAAGTTTTACGTGAGTTAGAAGATCCTGCGATCTGGAATGATCAAAGCCGTGCTCAGGCGATGGCGAAAGAAAAGGGCGAACTAGAAAACGTTATTAATGTATTGGACGGTTTGTCTACACAGCTTGAAGATGCAAAAGCGATGTTAGATTTGGCTGTAGAAGCCGACGATGAAAGCCTGCTTGAAGATGTTCAGTCTGAGCTTGGGGCTGCCGAAGATGAACTGGCTAAACTTGAATTCCGTCGTATGTTTAGTAACCCAATGGACCCGAATCCTTGCTATGTAGAGATTCAATCAGGTTCAGGTGGTACAGAAGCACAAGATTGGGCGTCTATGCTTTTACGTATGTATATGCGCTGGATTGAACGTCATGGCTTTAAAGCAGAACTTATGGAAGTATCTGATGGTGACGTAGCTGGTATTAAATCAGCAACGATTCGTGTCGAAGGTGAATATGCCTACGGTTGGTTACGCACAGAGTCAGGTGTACACCGTTTAGTCCGTAAATCACCATTTGACAGTGGCAACCGCCGTCACACTTCATTCTCTGCGGTATTTATTTCACCAGAGGTTGATGACAATATTGAAATTGATATTAACCCTTCTGATGTTCGTACTGATACTTACCGTGCATCTGGTGCTGGTGGTCAGCATATTAACAAGACCGACTCGGCTGTGCGTTTGACTCACATCCCAACAGGTATTGTAGTAGCGTGTCAGAACCAGCGTTCGCAACATGCTAACCGTGACCACGCATGGAAACAGTTACGTGCACGTTTGTACGAATTGGAAATGCAAAAACGTAATGAAGCAGCGCAAGCTCTAGAAGACTCTAAGTCTGATATTGGTTGGGGAAGCCAAATTCGTTCATATGTATTAGATGATTCGCGTATTAAAGACTTACGTACGGGTGTTGAAAACTCTAATACAGGTGCTGTTCTTGATGGTGACCTTGATCGTTTTATCGAAGCGAGTCTAAAACAAGGTTTATAAGAGTCTGCTGAACTTTTAGTTTAAATACAGTTCATCTATGAATATGTAGAACTCTTGGATTTTTAGCGATTAAAACGGCAAAGCAGTTCAGCCTTCGAATGTTAATCGAAAAAATGCGATATGAATATCGAAAAAAATAGATATGAATATCGAAAAAATGCGATATTATGTTTTCGAAATGCTGAACAAAGCTTTGTTCGTTTAAAAGACGTGTTGAGCCTATGGATATTGATGCAATTAGCAAAGCCCTTTCCAACCCTCTACGTCGGCAAATTTTGCAATGGTTAAAAGAACCTGCACATTATTTACCGGTGGAAGAATGTGGTGGTAGTTTTGAGAAGGGTGTTTGTGCAGGTCATATTGAACGTTTGGGTAAAGTAGCTCAGTCTACGATGTCTAATCATTTGTCTGTGTTACAACAGGCGGGGCTTATTCAGGTCCAAAAATATGGTCAATGGTCTTATTTTTCACGTAACGAAGCTTTGATTCAGCAATATATCGAACATTTAAAACAAACACTTTAAATTATTAAAAGTGTAAGTCGAGGCGATTATGGCTGAACTCAATACTCCTTTAACGGTTGGTGATTTTGAAATCAAAAATCGATTGGTAATGGCTCCATTAACGCGTGCGCGTAGTGGTGAAAGCCGAGTGCCTAATGATTTAATGGTTGAATACTATCAACAACGTGCAAATGCCGGTCTAATTTTGACTGAAGCCACAGTAATTGGTTCAAAAACTGTGGGTTATGCAGACACCCCGGGGTTATGGTCACAAGAGCAGGCACAAGCTTGGAATAAAATTATTGAGGCAGTCCATGCTCAAGGTTCAAAAATTGTAGCTCAACTTTGGCATGTAGGCCGTATTTCGCATCCTGAACTTTTAGATGGTGATATTCCTGTTGCACCAAGTGCAATTCAACCTGCGGGTGAAGTGAGTTTATTACGTCCTAAACGTCCGTATGTAACACCGCGTGCACTTTCAATTGAAGAGATTCAAGAAGTTATTGCTCAATACAAACATTCAGCAGAACTGGCTAAAGCAGCAGGTTTTGATGGTGTTGAATTACACGCAGCGAATGGTTACTTGATTGACCAGTTCCTTCAAAGTAATACCAACCAACGTGATGACGAATACGGTGGTCCGGTTGAAAACCGTGCACGTTTATTATTAGAAGTCGTTGATGCATTTATTGAAGTGTGGGGCGCTGGCCGAGTAGGTGTTCATATTGCACCGCGTGGTGATTCACACGATATGGGAGATGAAAACCCATTAGCAACTTTTGGTTATGTAGTTGAACAACTTAACCAACGTAATGTTGCTTTCATTTTCTCTCGTGAATATGAAGCTGCTGACAGCATTAGTCCTAAACTTCGCGAAAAATTTAATGGTGTATGGATTGCCAATGAGAACCTAACACCAGAATCAGCAAAACGTATCTTGCGTGAAGGTCAGGCAGATGCTGTATCTTTTGGTAAAGCATATATTGCTAACCCAGATCTTTTACAGCGCTTAGAACAAGACTTGCCATTAAATGAACTTCAACCAACGACTTTATACGCTAAAGGTGCTGAAGGTTATACAGACTATCCAACGCTGGAAGCGTCATAATATCTTTGAGATTTCGATTTACTGACCTATTTCATTTCTTAAGTCAGTAAATCGCTTTTCTTGTAATGGTAGAGTTTAGGTATCGAAACTCTGCCATTTTTTCTATCTATGTTATATTTTCCCCAGTTTTAAATTTTGACTATTTGAGGCAAACCGCTTGGCGACCCCTTTTTGGTATAACACCGCACTCCATTTATTAAAACCTTTTTACCAATGGCGGATAAAAAAACGTGCAGAAAGCCAGGAATTATATAATCAGGAATGTCTGGAAAGATTTGGGCCGTTTGAATCTCCGAAAAATTTGAGAGCAATTTGGTTTCATGCTGTTTCGGTCGGAGAAACCAATGCAGCGCAGCCCTTAATTGAACATTATCTTAAACTTGGTCAAGCCGTATTAGTTACCAATACAACGAAGACTGGGCAGGCGCGTGCTAAATCGTTATTTTTAAAATCACCTTATTTAGATTTATTCCAAGCAGTTTATTTGCCGGTTGATCAAAAGCACCTCTTAAAGCAATTCTTTGAGTTGTACCAGCCAAAGCTTTTAGCATTGGTTGAAACTGAGCTTTGGCCAAATCTAATTGATCAAGCCAAGCTACAGCATGTACCTTGTTTATTATTAAATGCGCGGTTATCAGAAAAATCAGCGAAAGGTTATCGCCGCGTTTCAGGTCTAACAGCGGAAATGCTGAAACAAATTGACTGGGTGCTGGCACAAGATAATGCTACTCGGCAACGTTATATCGAACTTGGCTTAGATCAACAAAAAAGTCAGGTGGTTGGAAATATTAAATTTGATATTCACGCACCAGAAGTATTTATAAATCAAGCTGAAAAGTTACACCAGCTATGGTATTTGGGGCAACGTAAAATCTTAACAATTGCCAGTACACATGCATCTGAAGAACAACAAATTTTGCAAGCGCTCGGACCTTATCTAAAGTCAGATCCAAATTTAGTTTGTATTGTTGTACCTCGGCATCCTGAACGTTTCGATGAAGTGTTTGAAATTTGCCAAGACCTAGATTTAATTACTCATCGTAGAAGTTTGAATCAAAGTATTCATACGAGTACACAAGTTTATCTGGCTGATAGCATGGGTGAGCTTTGGCTATGGTATGCCTTAAGTCAGGTCTGTTTTGTTGGTGGATCACTTAACGAACCAGGCGGGGGACATAATATTTTAGAACCTATGGTTCTGAATGTGCCGACCGTAATTGGACCGCGTTATTTTAATTTCCAAACCATTGTTGATGAATTTATTGATGAAAATGGTGTACTGATTGCCCAAGACGCCGAGCAAGTTGTAGCAATCTGGATGGCTTGTTTAGCCGAGCCGGAAGAAGCAAAGCAGGTGGTTGAGCAGGCGCATAAAGTTTTGCAGCGTAACCAAGGTTCATTACAGAAACATATTGGAGTAATTAACCGGTATTTGGCCGAAAAATCATGAATATCGTTTTACTAGAATCTGAAGATGTTCAATCAGAGTTGTGGTCAATCCGTTCAAAGCGCCAATTACAGCATTTGCGTGAACACCTTGATATTACGGTTGGCCAAAATCTAAAAGTTGGTATTCGTAATGGTGCACGTTATACCACTGAAATCGTTTCGATGAATGAGCAAGAAGTTTGTATACGGCCTATTCGTGATGAAGCAGTACCTGCAAAGCTTCCAGTACATTTAATCGTAGCTTTGCCAAGGCCCAAAGTTTTACGCCGTTTAATTATGGACAGTGTGACTTTAGGTGTTGAAAGAATTAGTTTGATTCATAGCTATCGTGTAGATAAAAGCTATTGGCAAACTCCATTTTTGCAACAACTTGATAACTATGTGACTTTAGGTCTCGAGCAAGCAGGTGACACCATTGTCCCTGAAATTCAATTATATAAACGCTTTAAACCTTTTGTTGAGGATATCCTATCAAGCTTAATCTCAGAGGAAAGCCCTGCTTATGTGGCTCATCCTTATGCCGGGCAGAGCATGCCAGTTAATATTCCACATGCTTGTAGTGTAGTCGTTGGACCCGAAGGCGGCTTTATTCCGTATGAAGTTGATTTGCTCACAAAAAACGGCTGCCAAGCTGTGAGCTTAGGCAACCGTATTTTAAGAACTGAAACGTCTATTTCTTATATTTTAGGTCGTCTCTTTACTTGATAGTTCAGGGTTTAACGGTGGCTGATTTGCAGCCATTTTTAATTCCTGAATAGGGTAAGGAATATTAATGCCATTTGCATTGAACGCTTGTTTGACTTGAGCTTGAATAGTGCTCGTAGATGACGAAATGTCAGTTTCAGTGGTATCCACCCACCAACGGACAGTCAGGTTAACCGAGAAATCTGCTAAAGCTGTAACGTTAACCGAGAAGGCTGGCTGACTCAGTACATTTCGGTCATTATTAAGAATATCTAAAATAATCTGTTTGGCTTTTTGTTCGTCGTCATCATAACCAATTCCGACTACAAACTCACAGCGTCGTTGTTGATAGGCAGTATTTACAGTTAATGCACTTGTATAAACAGTTGCATTTGGAATAACGATACGGCGACCATCTGGTGAGCGTAAGAATGTTGCACGAATCTGAATATCTTCAACAGTTCCTTCAAGTGAATTGACCACGATGGAGTCACCAATACGGAAAGGCTCACTTAATAAAATCAAAATACCTGAAAGCAAGTTTTGGAAAATATCTTTAAATGCGAAACCAATTGCAACCGAACCGATTCCAAGTGCACTCATGAGTTGTCCTGGCGTAAACCCTGGAACCATAATGACTAATGCAATTAAGAAACCAAAAAATAAAATGGTCGTACTTCCTACACGATTTAGAACCAAAACTAGGTTTTGACGCGTGTAAGAGCGGTTTTCTAAAGTTTTACGAACAAAGAATTTAAATAATTTGGTCAGTAGCCAAAAAATAATAAAAACGATAATCGCGATACAAATATAAGGTACACGTTCCCAGAAGCTATCCACGATTTTATCAATAGTGGTATAGGCATCATGATACTTTTCGGTATGCGCTAGAACCGTTTGAGTGGTTTTAGTACCTGCTTCTTGCAAAAGTTCACCTGTATTTTTTGCAACATCCGTTAAGGAGTTTTGTTCATCAGCCACGACAAGTCTCTATTTAAAAAATGATGAAAGCGATGATCGGCTTTCATTTTAGTAGGAGATAAAATGTGCGCCTACTATAATGAGTTCATCTAAATAATAAAGTGTTTTTTAATTAAAAGTATTCCGTTCCTTTTTGTAAGATTTGTGTCGGCGTTTCTATAGTATCGGTACCAGAGAAATAGTAAAAAAAGCCTGCGGTAGAAATAAGGCTGATTAAAATAGCGAATAAGATAAACCAAGCCATTAACTTTTCGATGAACGTTGATGATCGAGCTGGACCATATTGATTTGGACCTTCTGTACCTGAGGCAAGCAGTAAATAAATCATAAAAAAGAATTGAACAATAGGAATGAATAACAGCAACCCCATCCAGCCACTTTTATTTAGATCGTGCAAACGTCGTACTACGAGAACAACATTTAAATAAATCAGGAACAGCCAAAAAGCCCATACCACCAAAGCACTGAGGCCAGAAAGAGAGCTATAAAACTCAAAATTAAATAAATTACTTGAAAGTTGAAAACTTCCAAGAAGTGAGGCCAAAATAAAATAGCCCACGATTGTGACTAAATAAATCAGTCCATACCCACCTAAATAACTCATACGATTAAAACGGCCATGAATTGAAAAAGGGCTATCTTTTAAAGGGAGTTGTGGTGGACGTGAGGAAGTCGTTTGGGCAAACATATTATTTTACTCCTAGGTTGCATATGAGAGACAAAATAATCTTTGTTGATGATCAAAACCATCAAATATTGAAAAAATTATAAAAGTAAAAGCTATAGACAAATGTTTTAAATCAACTTAATTTTATAAAAATGTTCATAATTTCGTATGCTTGAGTAAGTGGTTAATATATGACCAAAGTCGCATTGTCTAGGCTTTGAAATAGTCATCATACTGAAAAGGCATACAAATAAGATCCAGTAAAATAATAGCCACAGTCTCGAGATGGGATGCACAAGATCAAGGAAGTTGCGTATGAATGAGATCTATCCAGTACCAGAGGAATTTAAAAAGACAGCTCGTACTGTTGAAGCAGACTACTTTAAACGTTATCAACACTCTATCGAGAACCCAGATGAATTCTGGACAGAGCAAGCTAAAATTGTCGATTGGATAAAGCCATTTACCCAAGTTAAAAATACCAGTTTTGACAAAGACAATTTCAAAATTGAATGGTTTGCTGATGGTGAGTTGAACGTGTCAGCAAATTGCTTAGACAGGCATCTTAAAGAACATCCACATAAACCTGCAATTATTTGGGAGGGTGACCATCCTTCTCGTCATAAAATTGTCTCTTATAAAGAGTTACACGATGAAGTCTGCCGTTTTGCTAACGTTTTAAAGAAATATGGCATTGGTAAGGGTGACCGCGTTGTGCTTTATATGCCGATGGTGACTGAGGCTGCAATTGCCATGTTGGCCTGTGCACGTATTGGTGCTGTTCACTGTGTAGTGTTTGGTGGGTTCTCGCCAGATTCTTTGGCAAGTCGTATTGAAGACAGCCAAGCTAAACTGGTGATTACCGCAGACTCAAGTCTACGTGCCGGAAAACTATTACCACTCAAAGAAAACGTTGATTTGGCTTTAGCATTGCCAGGTACTGAGTGTGTTGAAAATGTGATTGTGGTTTACCGTAATGCAAACCCAATTGAAATGAAGCCGGGCCGTGATTTGTGGTATCACCTCATTATTATGGAAGTGGATGCAGACTGTCCTCCAGAACCAATGAAGGCAGAAGATCCATTATTTATTCTCTATACCTCAGGCTCAACAGGTAAACCGAAAGGTGTGTTGCATACTACAGGCGGTTATTTAGTTTATGTAACCAGTACCTTTAAAGAGGTTTTTGATTTAAAACAAGACGATGTGTACTGGTGTACAGCTGATATTGGCTGGATTACAGGGCATAGTTATTTGATTTATGGGCCGCTGGCAAATGGTACGACGACTTTAATGTTTGAAGGTGTGCCGCAATATCCAACATGGGCTCGTCTTGGTCATGTTGTCGATAAACATAAAGTTTCTATCTTATATACAGCACCAACTGCGATTCGCGCCATGATGCGAGAAGGCGATTCGTATGTACGCGAAAGTAACCGTAGCAGTTTGCGTTTACTTGGTTCGGTTGGTGAACCAATTAACCCTGAGGCTTGGAACTGGTACTACAATGTCGTGGGGGAAGGCCGCTGTCCAATAGTCGATACATGGTGGCAAACTGAAACAGGTGGTATTTTGATTGCGCCATTGCCAGGAGCAACAGCTTTAAAACCGGGTTCGGCAACTCGCCCATTATTTGGTGTTCAGCCAGCCATTGTGGATGGTGAAGGTAATGAGCTAGAAGGTGCAGTTGAAGGTAATCTTGTGATAAAAGATTCATGGCCGGGCCAGATGCGTACTATTTGGGGTGATCCAGACCGCTTTATTGAGGCGTATTTCTCCACCTTTAAAAATACTTATTTTACGGGTGATGGTGCTCGCCGTGATGAAGATGGGTATTACTGGATCACAGGCCGTGTTGATGATGTCTTAAACGTTTCAGGCCACCGTTTAGGTACTGCTGAAATTGAAAGTGCTCTTGTTTCGCATGAATCAGTAGCAGAAGCAGCTGTGGTGGGCATGCCGCATGACATTAAAGGGCAGGGTATTTGTACTTTTGTGACCTTGCAAGCGGGCGTTCCAGAGTCGGAAGAACTGCGTAAAGAATTAATTAATTGGGTACGTAAAGTGCTTGGGCCTGTGGCCTCACCAGATGCATTACACTGGGCACCAGCGTTACCTAAAACGCGTTCCGGTAAAATCATGCGCCGTATTTTAAGAAAAATTGCAGCGAATGAGCTAGATAGTTTAGGTGATACCTCAACCTTGGCTGAGCCTGCAGTGGTAGATCAGTTAATTACAACGGTTTATCCTGATAAGCAAAACTAATTTTAAAAAAAGCCCCATCTGGGGCTTTTTTATTGTGCCTTATTTAAGATTTCGCTAGAAAATCGGCAGTATTTTCTACATTTGCAAATGTACTCAGCGCAGTTAAAAAAGCAGTTTGTACGTCTTCAGCTTTTACAGTTTTTCCAGCATGGCTTAAATCACGAGTTGCGGTTGCATCTGCAATTAAGATAGGTTGATAGCCAAGTTCTTTGGCTGCACGTGTACCTGAATCAATACACATATGCGTCATCATGCCTGTAATAATAAGTTGCTCAATCTGATTTGATTTTAAAAGTTCATCTAAATTGGTTTCTAAAAAACTATTTGGATAATGCTTTGTCACGATTAATGAATTACTGCCAGGACTGAGTTCAGGATGAAGTAAAACCCCATCTGTATTTTCTTGAAAGAAGCTGGCTTGTGGCGGGTTAATATGCTGCACATAAATAATCGGTAAATTTTTCTCGTTAAAATATTGTTCGAGCTGCTTTATTTTATCGAGCGCTTGATCTGGCCCAACCAATTCCATTTTGCCATTTTTAAAATAATCATTTTGTACATCGATAATTAATAGTGCTTGTTTCATGAGAACACTCTTGTTGATATGAGATAAAACAAGATTATTCTCTGCTTGAAAAATCGGCTATAGTCCTATGAAAGCATTAACGCTAGTTTTCTTTCGCCATGAAAAATGAATATTGAATTAGACCCGATTGATCTAAAAATTATTGCATTGCTTAAACAAGATTCCCGTCTGACAAATAAAGAAATTGGGCAACGCGTGCACCGGACAGGGCAAGCGGTGGGCGCTCGAATTGCTCAGTTGATGGATGCTGGTGTTATCAAAAACTACACCATTGCCGTTCAATATTCGCATAAACAATTTATTCATTTGCATTTAAATGAACAACGCGCATTTGAAGAAATTGAAAATTTGGTTAAGCAATATGGACAAATCGATGAATGCTTTAAAGTCATGGGTAATGCTTGCTATATGATTGTCAGCCATTTTGAACCCGCTGCCTTAAATGAATTTATCGAAAAACTTTCAAAATGGTGCCGTTACTCGGTTGAAACAGTGATTCGAGAAGTCGAGAAATCTTAAAAAATAAAGACTCCAAGCCGAGTCTTGGAGCCAATAAACTCTTTATTTTTAATTTATTGTTTTTATTATCTTGCGCTGTTTTAACTGTGGGGTGTTTAGGCTGATTTAGCTTGAATTTCTACCTCCTTTTCCTGTTGAAGTTCTAACTGGCGAACGAGTGGTAGAACCTTTTCTCCAAAATATTCCACTTCTTCAATAAAATGTAAGAATCCGGACAGAATCAAATCAACGCCTACATTTTTGAGTGCCACAATACGCTCTGCAATTTGCTGCGGCGTACCAATTAAATTGGTTTTAAAGCCATCATTGTATTGCACTAGATCTTCAAAAGTTGATTTTGCCCAGTTACCTTGTTGCTCTGGTGAGGCTGCTCCAGCTTCACGAGTTGCATCGCCAAATGCATTTACGGCTTCAGTGTTGGCTTTATCAATAATTTCTTGAAGTACTGCTTTTGCTTCTTCTTCAGTATCTCTAGCAATAATGAAAGCATTTACCCCAATTTTGACATAGTGATTATTTACTTTTGCTTTAGTACGAATGTCTTCTACTTGTTTTTGAATTTCTTCGACAGTATTGCCGTTAGTAAAGTACCAGTCAGAAACACGAGACGCCATGTCACGTGCAGCACGTGAACTACCACCTTGGAAAACTTCTATATAAGGCTTTTGCAGAGGTTTTGGTTTAAGTGTGTAGTTTTGGAACTGATAGTATTTACCATCGAAACTATAGTTATCGGTGGTCCAGATTCCTTTTAGAGTGCGAATAAATTCTTCAGAGCGAGCATAACGTTCATCATGCTCAGGCCACTCTTCACCAATGGCATCAAACTCTCCTCTAAACCAACCACTCACTACGTTAATCGCAATACGGCCTTGAGTTAGATAATCAATTGTCGCGAGTTGTTTAGCTGCAAGTGCCGGTTTCCAAGGGCCGGGCAGAATAGCCGCAATGACCTTTAATTTTTCAGTTTTTGCTAGTAATGCATGACTGAAACTTACCGATTCATGTTGGTTTTCTGCCCCGTACCCCGCCGTAAAACGAATTTGGGTGAGCGCATATTCAAAACCATTGTTTTCGGCAGCCTGTGCAAGTCGAACATTGTAGTCATAACTCCAGTCTGTACGCTGTTCGATGTTACTTACTACAAGGCCACCGCTTACGTTTGGTACCCAATAAGCAAATTTAATAGGTTGTTGTAATTGCGTCATGGTTTGCTCTCCCCATTCGTTATTTTTATTTAGCGATATTGCATTTAGGCAACGTGTGTTAATGATTTGCCAGACTTGTGGTGCAAGCGAGATTCTGCCGCATCAAGGTCTGGTACAGCCGCTGAAGGCAATACTTCTTCTTGCTCAATTTGCTTGTTAATACCAAGCTCTTGATTTGCTTGCTGAGATTTAGGTTTAACTACTTCAGCACGTTTACCTTTCGCTGGTGCCCATTCTAAAATCGGTAATGCGCGTGCTACTGCTAACGTAATACGGTCTGATAATTGCTCACTTTTCACCGTATATTCAGGGGTAAAGTCACGATCAGTCGCATATACGCCAATTGGTAAAGTTTGTGCTTGGAAGAAACTGAACAGTGGACGAAGTTGATGCTCAAGTACGAGTGCATGACGATCACTACCGCCCGATGCTGCTAAAAGTACTGGTACATCGACCAACGCAGTTTGTTCAACAAAATCGAAGAAATGTTTGAAAAGACCTGTAAAAGAAGCACGGTAAACGGGTGTACCTACAATTAAAGCATCTGCTGCTTCAACTGCTGCAAGGTCATCTTGCACGCGCTGTGGAAGTTGGTTGCGATAAAATGCGCCGCCTAATAGAGGCCCGATTTCGCTTAATTTAATAAAGTGAACTTTAATATCGATTGCTTCTGATAATTCATCAAGAATGGCTTGAACCAGACTTTCCGTTTTAGATGGGGTATTTAATCCACCAGAAACAGCAACGATATTTAAAGGTTTTGGTGATGTGATACCAGTCATAATTTGGTTCCTAAGCCTAAAACAAGAGATTGGACTTATTAATCAACAATGACGGTGAACTGTAAAATAACGAAATTGGTCAACCTTATCAGTTTTAAATATAAAAGATAAATAGTGGATTTTTATACTTTGCTTTTTTATTAAGTTGCTGTTTTTATTTTATATAATTATAGGTGATATATTTTTTATAATAAAAAAGAAGCTTATATAAAAAACAGATTAATTTTGATTAAAAGTTAAAAAACATCTGAAAATATGGGCTAAGTTCTGCATTTATCAACATTTTGCATAAAAATGGATAAGATGAACGTATCTTTCATCTAAATAGTATGGTTACAATAGGCCATACTTATGCTCAAGATTACTTTAATCGCTTATGAATATTTTAATCGTTGATGATCATCCTTTGTTTCGTCATGCTTTAATTCAAGCAGTACGTTATAGCCTGCCACAGGCACAAATTCATGAAACAGCCTCGGTTGATGAGTTTTATGAGCGTTTGGAAAATGGGGCAGAACCTGATCTAGTATTACTCGATTTAAATTTACCGGGTGCTTCAGGCTTTTCGGCGCTGGTTTATGTAAGAGCACAGTATCCATCTATTCCGATTATTGTGGTTTCTGCACATGAAGAAACTTCAATTATCCAGCGTGCAATTGCACATGGTGCAATGGGTTATATTCCTAAGTCGGCTCATCCAAGCCATATTGGTGAAGCGATTCGTCAAGTCTTAGAAGGCGATATCTGGTTACCACCTAACTTGCCATCTAATCTTAACCTTGACCCAAGAGCAGCAGATGAAACTGCTTTAGCCGAACGTATTCAATCGTTAACACCTCAGCAATTCCGTGTTTTGATGATGGTTGCGGAAGGCTTGTTAAACAAACAGATCGCATACGAGCTCGATGTTTCAGAAGCAACGATTAAAGCTCACGTAACGGCTATCTTTAGAAAATTAGGTGTGCAAAACCGTACACAAGCCGTATTGGCAATTAGTGCACTCAATATTGAAGATAAGAAAATTTAAAAGAAAAAAAGACCTCGATTGAGGTCTTTTTTATGGGTGCTACTTAAGCAAGGCAATCTTGCTTTGGTGTTAAGCTGTCGCAGTACAATGGATTAAGCGCGCATTGCAAATCATCAATTTGTTCCTGAGTCACATAGCGTTTCATTTTTAAATATTCAGCCACGCGGTCATCACGCAAGCTTAAGAACGCCGCATCATAAACACCTAAATCAACAAATAGAGCAGCTGTTTCTAGGCTGTTGAATCGATCAAGGAAAATATCGTTGCCATACATTAAGAAGATGTGGTCGAGTTTTGCTTTTTCATCAACATGTAGACGTTCAGCAAGTTGGTCTGGATGCGTTTTAATGAAGAGTAAGTCAGATAATTCATCAAACTGCGTCATATCTAACTGATTCTCGCCGAGTTTGACATGACCAAGCCAAGCTTTGAAAACGAGTACAGCACCGCCACGGAGTAGCATGCTCCAGATTTGATGACGTGTGTCATGGTCAAGATTTTCACTTTCAGCGCTAAGAACTTTTAAAAAGTTCTCTTCTTGTTGAGCCAATTTATCAAATAAACCTAAACCTTGAGGATGATAAGCCGCAGGTGCAAATACATCAAAATTTAGATCATGAAATACATTAAGTGCGAGGGGGACCGCACACTGATAAATTGTATTTAACGCTTTGATATGTGCTTCATTGAGCTTGCTGTGGGGAAAAATACTTTGCCAATCTAGTTCAGGAAGTAAAGCATTGGCACTGTATTGACGATAAAACTGTTGAGACGAAAGTTGGCCTTGCGGGCTGTTATCAGAAATATTCATGGCAATTGTCCTTTGCATTAATTCATGAGCATGGGTGCTTAATATGGAAATGGCTTATAAAAATAGGTGCACATTTGATAAATAGGTTTTGAATATTTATGTGTCATCAAGAATGCAAGTAGAATACGACTAAAGTCTTATATGGTTGTTTTTTGTTAATTATGATTTTAAAAAACAATAACTTGTGAAATTGTAACTAAGTATACAAGTGTTCACTTACAAAAAAGGTGAGCTTTGCCATAGAAAAAGAGTCATTGGAAATTTTGGTCAATGATTTAGTGGGTAAAAGTAGACTTTTTGAGCAGTTCTGCCTATTGGCTTAAATTAGACCAATAATTTTTGCCAAAAATCTCTCCCAAACTTATCAAAAGGTTTGGGAGAGAAAATATTTAATCTACCTCACTGGCAATTTTAAGCCCCGATAACCATGCTCTTAGAGATGCCGGTTTAAGCGGTTTTTTGAGTAAAACGATATTCAGTTCTTTCAATTGTTGGGGTAACTCAGGATGAGAGTCCGCCGTAATTAAAGCTACCGGAACATCATGCTGTCGATTTTGCATAATAAAATCGACACCGAGTTGGTTGTTATTTAAATGCTGATCGATAAGCCAGACCTGAATATTCTCTTTTTGAATAATCTCAAGTGCTTGTTCAGGTTCCGTGGCTTTAAAAACCTCATATCCCCATCGACCTAATAAGCTACTCATGCCCTCAAGAATAGTTTCATCATTGTCTAAACATAAAATCCGATAGGCTTTTGTTTTTAAAGGTACTGCTTGTACGGTTGGGGTTACCACTTTTGGAGCTTCTACGACCGGAACCTCAATCATAAAGCAGGAGCCTTTATCAAGCTTTGAGTACACATGGACTGGATAATTCAACAAACCTGTCATGCGTTGCACAATCGCGAGACCTAAACCGAGACCTTGCTCACCCCAAGGTGATAAATGCCCACAGCGTTCGAATTCTTGAAATAGTTTAATACGTTGTTCTTCGGCAATTCCGGGACCTGTATCCCAGACTCCAATTCGAATGTGTCCAGGTTTGTGAGCCGAACGTAATACGCCAACAATCACTCGGCCCTTGGCTGTATAACGCAAAGCATTACTGACAAAGTTTTGAATAATGCGTCGAATCCACTGTGGATCTGTGTCAATCCAAAACGATACATCGTGAACTTTGAGTGAAATATTTCGCTGAGCAGCAATCGATTTAAACTGTAGTTCAAGATCGCTTAATAAATCGTGTAGAGGATAAGGCTGTCTTTTTGGCTGTATGGTACCGCCTTCCAAACGCGCAATATCGAGTAGGGCAGAGAGCATGCTTTCTGCACCATACAAAGCACGGTCAAGTTGCTGTAGAGTTTGACGGTCTTCTTCAGTTGCAATGCTTTGTTCCAGAACTGTGCTAAACAGGCGAGCAGCGTGCATAGGTTGTAATAAGTCATGACTTGCCGCAGCAATAAATCGGCTTTTTGACATATTGGCCATATCGGCTTGTTCGCGTGCAAGCTGTTGTTCGGTTAAGGCATCGGCAAGTTGTTGGGTTCGGTCTTTTACGCGGGCCTCAAGTATTGCCTCATTCGCACGGAAAGCCGTAATGTCGGCAAAGGTAGTTACAAAGCCACCACCCGAAATAGGATTACCGCGCATTTGAATAACGCGTCCGTCTTTACGGATTCGTTCAAATTCATGCGCACTTCCGACTTTCATCCAGTGCAAACGTTTGCGGACGTGCTCTTCGACTGAACCGGGACCGCATTCGCCACGTTCAGCGTTATAACGAATCAGATCAGCAATTGGACAACCCACATAGACTAAATCTTTAGGGTAGCCAAACAGTTTTAAATATTGGTTATTCCAAGCCACTAAACACATATTTTTATCGACCACACTCACACCTTGGGTCATGTGGTCAATCATGGTCATTAGCAAGTTTTGATTAAAACGTTGCCACTGTGAGGCTTGGTCTAAAATATTGGCGACTTGGCCTAAAGCGAGGCCGTTGTTAATCATTGCCGTAGTCAGCAACGTACGTGCAGAAGCGGCCCCGATAATGCCAGCTAGATATTGTTCGGTGAATCGCCACCACATGCCATTGGCGATAGTATTTTGGTTGAGTGTGAGATGATTTTGTTCGCAAAAGTTTTCGAATGCTTGAGTTGTGGGTTGCTCACCTGTAATTCTTTTAGCAAGCGCAAATAAATCGCCTACTTTTAAACGTGCAGCATCGTGCGGTAAATAAGTTAAATCGGTAGAGGTATGTGGTGATGGCAAAGGCTTAGTTTCATAGTAGAAAAAGCTTTCTGCCTGAATTTGTTCTGCCACACTTGGGCGGTAAAGTTTAGAAATCCAAATATATAAAAGAATATTTAAACCAAGCGACCAAATAACGCCGTGGGTTAAAGGTGCAAATGACTCAAAGCCAAAAAGTGACTCTGGCCGTAATGCATTAATTCCCAAAGGGCCAAAAAGCAAAATACTTTGGGCAGTTTCCTGATAGGCTTCCGGCAAACTACGTAAGATGGTTGGAAATAGTAATGTGTAACTCCACATTAAAAATCCAACGATGAGACCAGCATAGACACCTTGACGGCTTCCGCCTCGCCAATACAATCCTCCAATCAGTGCAGGAGCGAATTGAGCAACCGCACTAAACGCTAGTAAACCAAATACTGAAAGCTGGTTAATATCATTAAAGAAATGGAAGAATAAAAAGCCAAGTAGCATCACTGCGACAATACTAATTCGGCGGCTAAATTTAAGAACTTTAGGTAAGTGTTTATCGTGTCGTGAAAGCAACTTAAAACGCCACAGTGCGGGCATAATCAAGTCATTACTGAGCATGATAGATAAGGCAACAGATGAAACCAGTAACATGCCTGTTGATGCAGAGAACCCGCCTAAAAAGGCCAGTAGGGCTAACCACTCTTGATTATAACTTAGTGGTAATGAGAGCACCGCAACATCGGGCACGGTTAGGAATTTTGGCGCAGCATGCAATGCCCAGCTTGCAATTGGGATAATAGCTAAAATCGTTAAAATCAGATAAGCCGCAAACCATTTACGTGCACCACGAATGTGCTTTTCATCGCGTAATTCGACAACAGCCACATGAAATTGGCGGGGTAAACAAATAATTGCTAGTCCGGCCAATAATGTCTGAATCCAGAAAGTTTCAGGCACCCCAAACAATTGCACTTCTTGAAAGGTTTGGTTTACGTCGGCTGAGACTTGTACCAAGTTTGCAGGTGCTTCAAAAATAAAAAATAAAGCGACGCAGATCAGTGCGAATAGTTTGACAAAAGATTCAAATGCCACCGCTAACATGAGGCCACCATGCTGCTCGGTATTTGCAATCTGCCTTGTACCAAAAATCATGGCTAAGATTGCAAGTACACTGGTCAAAAGCAAAACACTATTGGTGGTCGTATGAATATGAGCATTTTGCTCTAAAATGACTGAGGTACTTAAGGCAATTGCACGTAACTGTAGGGCGAGGTAGGGAATAATCGCAATAACTGCCAAGATCGTAACCAGCGAAGCCAATACACCGCTTTTGCCATAACGTGCGGCAACAAAGTCGGCAATTGAGGAAATCGCGTGGTGTTGACGTACTCGACCTAAACGTCGCCAGATGTCATAACCAAACCAGACAAATAAGAGGGGACCTAAATAAATAGGTAGGAAAATAACGCCTTCTCGGACGGCAGCTCCGGTTGCGCCATAAAATGTCCAAGATGAACAGTAAACACCTAAGGTCAAACTAAACAGGAACATGCGGCCACGAGTACTCAGACGACTAGCATGCTTTTCGCCAAAAAAAGCACAAATAAATAAGAGTGCTATATAAAGAGTGAGTACCCCAATAATCAGCCAGCTGTTCATATGACCTACATGATTAAAACCTTGCGCCTATCATACCGCAAGCAGAAACAAAGCTATAAATTGATTAAATTTTAACGACCAAAGTCTAAGTTACGAATTACACGTTATTTTGCTAATTTGAATAATGAGAAACTACTATTAAAAAAGTGACCAAGGTTGGGCACAGGCAAGGAGTTTGGTTATGGATCAAAGCCAAGTAGAACAGATTCTACGCAATCCAAAGTTTCAAAAGATGGTCAAGAAAAAAAGTGCATTAAGCTGGACGCTCACAATCATTATGTTAGTGCTTTATGTGGGCTTTATGCTACTTGTTGGCTACAACAAAGAATTTTTGATGAGTTCATTTAGTGGTGGTGTAACGACATGGGGTATTCCACTAGGCTTAGGAATTATTGTTTTATCTTTCCTACTGTGTGGCGTGTATTCCTATATCGCAAACAATACCCTTGACCAGTTGAGTGAAGAAGCGTTGAAGGAAGTTGAAGCCATCACGCATGAGAAAGGATTACACTAATATGAAATGGAATTCATTAAAAGCGAAAGCCTTATTGGCAGCAGCATCGCTATATTCAACTGTTGCTATGGCTGGTCCAGATTTGGGTGAAGCCGAACAGCAAGCCACCAACTGGCATGCCATTATTATGTTCTTGATCTTTGTTGGTTTCACTTTGTTTATTACTAAGTGGGCTGCAAAGCAAACTCAATCAGCACAAGATTTCTATACTGCAGGGGGCGGAATCAGCGGTTTCCAGAATGGATTGGCAATTGCCGGTGACTATATGTCAGCAGCATCTTTCCTTGGTATTTCCGCGATGGTGTTTAGTTCGGGTTTTGATGGCTTACTTTATTCTCTTGGGTTTATGGTAGGTTGGCCAATCGTTTTATTCTTGATTGCGGAGCGTTTACGTAATCTGGGTAAATACAACCTTTCAGATGTAGTGTCATTCCGTCTTGAAGAAAAACCGGTCCGTACCTTAGCTGCCTTGAGCTCGCTTGTTGTTGTCGCATTTTACTTGATTGCTCAAATGGTAGGAGCTGGCCAGCTCATCAAATTACTATTTGGTTTGAACTACAACATCGCTGTTGTCATCGTTGGTCTATTAATGATGGCATACGTAATTTTTGGTGGCATGTTGGCAACGACATGGGTACAGATCATTAAAGCGGTCATGTTACTGAGCGGTGCGACTTTCATGGCATTCATGGTGATGAAAGCGGTTGGTTTTAGCTTCAGCAACATGTTTACTCAATCAATTGAAGTATTCAGTAAAGTTCACAGTATAAGCTTTGAAGAAGCCGCAAAAATTATGGGTCCGGGTAAACTTGCCGCAAACCCGATTGATGCGTTGTCTCTTGGTTTAGCACTCATGTTTGGTACAGCGGGTCTTCCACATATTCTTATGCGTTTCTTCACAGTAAAAGATGCAAAAGAAGCGCGTAAATCGGTTGTAGTTGCAACAGGTTTCATTGGTTACTTCTATCTTTTAACTTTCATTATTGGTTTCGGTGCGATCCTTTTCGTATCAAACAACCCACAATTCCTTGATGTTGCGAAAATGGCTATGACAGGCAAGCTTGAGCTTGTTGGTGGTAACAACATGGCAGCCGTGCATTTAAGTGACGCTTTAGGCGGTGACTTATTTATGGGCTTCATTTCAGCAGTGGCATTCGCAACGATTCTTGCTGTTGTGGCTGGTTTAACACTTTCAGGTGCATCTGCAATCTCACACGACTTATACGCTAACGTATTTAAGAAAGGTCAAACGACTCCAGCTTCAGAACTTCGCATGTCAAAAATTGCGACACTTGGTTTAGCAATCTTTGCCATGATTTTGGGTATTTTGTTTGAAAAGCAAAACGTAGCGTTCATGGTGGGCTTAGCGTTCTCTGTGGCATGTTGTGCAAACTTCCCGATTCTTGTTCTTTCAATGTTCTGGAAAGGTTTAACCACCCGTGGTGCAGTTATTGGCGGTGTAGTTGGTCTTGTAACAGCGGTAGTACTTATTGTTCTATCTAAAGCGGTTTGGGTAGATACTTTAAAAATCTCTGATACACCAATTAACCCATTCAATGGTCCTGCATTATTTGCGATGCCATTATCATTCCTGTGCTGTTGGTTCTTCTCGGTGACTGATAACTCTGCACGAGCTAAAAAAGAACGAGCTGCATTCGATGCCCAATACGTTCGCTCAATGACAGGTATCGGTGCTTCAGGTGCTTCAGATCACTAAAATCAAAATGGATTAAATATCTATCTCATTAAAAGCCCTGCGGGGCTTTTTTTGTTTATCTCATACCTAAAGGCAAAGAAGCTCTTTAATAAAGAACAACTTGTTTGTGCTATTTTCTGTACAGTATGATTTCCTATAATCCAAAATATAATGAAAAAGGAAAATAATTAAATGCGTTCTATCATTGAGTTCTGGGCGAGCTTTCGTTTGCTACCTTCTGCATGGTTGCTGCTTGTGCAATTCATCTTACTCATTTTGGCCATGCTGACTTTTCATGATGTATTTTACCGAACCATAACGTGGGCTTTGGGAGTGCTTGCCTTACTTATTATTGCTAAGGTGATTCGCCAAACCCCAATGTTCACTTTTTTGGGGTTAACGTTTGTTAGTGGAGCGATAATATCTTCAGTCTTTATTTTATTAGGTTATAGCAATTTAACGATCCAGATTTTTGCTCATAGCTGTGAAGCACTAGCTTATTTTTCGGCAGCTTATGGCTTATTTCGTTATATGTTCGCTGATCGATATTTAACAAGAGATGAATTGTTTGCCGCTGCCGCGGTTTTTACCTTGCTTGCATGGGGCTTTGCATTCCTCTACAACATTTGTCAGCTATTGATTCCGACTAGCTTCCAAAATCCAAACAATGTTCATCATTTGCAGACTTGGTTAGATCTACTGTTCCTGAGCTTTAGCTTACAGTCAGCAACAGGCTTATCTGATTTAATGCCGCTTAGTCCACCAGCACGCGTTTTAGCCATGCTACAAATGTTTTGTGGTGTGATGTATCTCGCTTTGATCGTCACGCGTTTAATTGCTTTACAGTACATTGCCCATCCGACAAAAAAGGATTCAGGCAAATAGTGGAGAAGGTGTTTCAATTTATTTACACCTTTGTAACTGCAATATTATTTAAGTTTAACTAAAGTATTATCGGCTTTCTCTATTGAAAGATTTAACTTTGTTCATTCTGTGAATGTCTTTATTGGCTTTATGCCTGTCACTTTTCATTAAAATAACATGGAGGAGTTATGCCTTCCAAACAACCAAGTTGGTTCGCAAACGTTAATCCTAACGTATTTTTTGGTACGGTCATTATCATTGCTTTGTTTTTGGCAGTTGTTGTGATCGCTCCGAGTTCTTTTGAACTTCTAACGCAGCAATTAAAACAATGGATCACCGATTCATTTAGCTGGTTTTATGTTTTATCTGTTGCTTTCTTTCTCATTTTATTGATTTATATCGCCTGTTCATCAATAGGTCGGATTAAATTAGGACCTGACCATAGTCAGCCTGAATATAATAATGGCTCTTGGTTTGCCATGCTGTTTACAGCAGGGATGGGTATCGGTCTCATGTTCTTCGGAGTTGCCGAACCTGTCATGCATTATGTTAATCCACCAAGTGGAGATGCTCAGACTATTGAGGCAGCACAGCAAGCATTAAGGGTGACCTTCTTCCACTGGGGCTTGCATGCGTGGGCTATTTACGCAGTGGTCGGATTGGCATTGGCTTATTTTGCTTATCGACATAATTTACCCTTAAAGACTCGTTCAGCCCTCTATCCACTGATTGGTAAAAAGATTTATGGGCCTTGGGGCGACAGCATCGATATATTCGCAACCATTGGTACAGTATTTGGTGTAGCAACTTCTCTCGGGTTTGGCGTTACCCAGATTAACTCTGGTTTACATTATTTGTTCGGTGTCGAGCAAAGCACCCATATTCAAGTATTACTCATTATTTTTGTGAGCATTTTAGCTTCCTTGTCTGTGTTCTTAGGTCTAGATAAAGGGGTGAAACGCTTATCAGAGCTAAACTTAGTCTTAGCCTTAATATTATTAGTCTTTGTTTTTATTGCTGGTCCTAGTATTTATTTACTCCAGACTACTATTCAAAACACTGGTCAATATATCTCTAATCTTTTTACCATGACATTCAATTTATACGCTTATCAGCCAAATGGATGGATTGGTGGTTGGACAATTTTATATTGGGCTTGGTGGATTTCTTGGTCGCCATTTGTGGGTATGTTTATCGCAAGGGTTTCACGTGGTCGTACCATTCGAGAATTTATTGTAGGGGTTCTACTCATCCCGACAGGCTTTACCATTATCTGGATGGGCTTTTTAGGAAACGCTGCATTATTTAGCATTATCCATGAACATCAAGCCACTCTCATTCAGGCTGTTCAGCAAGACTCTTCAGTTGCTCTATTTGAGTTTTTAGGACACTTACCGTGGTCAGGTGTTATGAATATTCTGGCTACCATTTTAGTGGTTTTATTCTTTGTGACCTCTGCTGATTCGGGAGCATTGGTAACAGACTACTTAACTGCAAAAACTGAAAATTCACCAACTTGGCAGCGTTTGTTCTGGACAGTACTGATGGCTGTACTCGCCATTATTTTATTGTTAGTCGGTGGTTTGGCTGCACTTCAATCTTCAATCATTATGAGCGCATTGCCGTTTACTGTGGTTATGCTGTTCATGAGTTGGGGATTAATCAAAGCATTGCATCTTGATGTCACGAAAATGCAAGCCATTCAAGAAGCACGTATTACCCCACGTGCCATTCATAATCCAAGAAGCTGGCAACAGCGGCTAGGTTTAATCATGCACTATCCTCATAGTGAAGAAGAAGTAAGAGAATATATCGAAAAGCAAGTGGCTCGTGCGTTTGAAAATATTAAACATGAATTTAGGCGCCGCCATTAAGAAGTTTCAATTACTCAACTTGAGGATGGGATGCAGCTTCGGGTCGATCATCACAATGAAATTAATTTTATTTATAAAGTTGTTTCACGTGAAACAGTGCCACCAAGTTTTTTAATTGGGCGTACTGAAGCCGAAGATGGGCAATATTTCCAGGCTGAAGTCTTCTTAAGAGAGGGCGGACAGAACTATGATGTAATGGATTGGACGCAAGAAGATTTAATCCAAGACATTATTGATCAATATGAACGTCATTTATATTTCTTAAATATTGTACGAAGTTAATATTTAGCTATAAAAAAAAGGACTCAATTGAGTCCTTTTTTAATTCGATTTCTAAATTAAATTAGAAGCGGAATTTAGCATTTAAGCCGATAGTTTGTGTATCGTAGCTAGACTTTTTAACGTCAGCTTTCATGTACGATGCACCAACTGCTACAGCTGGAGTAATGAAGTAGTTTACGTTACCACCCCAAGCTTGACGGAATTCACCAAGGTCATTGCCTTTGATGTCAGCTGAACCATCGTTACCAACGAAAGAAGCGCCAACGCTTAACTTAGGAGTTAAGTAAAGGTCAGTTTTCAAACCGTATTGGTTTTCTTGACCGAAAGCACCAGCAGCTTCAAAACCAATTGCCATGTTAGTTCCATCGATTGGACCTACATATTTAGCACGAGCTGTAACAGCATCTTGGTCGTCTTGAATCGCAGCAGTTTGGTTCGCAGCAGTGTAGATACCGTTGCTGATGATACCGAAGTTATCTAAAGCGAATTGGTTAGCAACGCTTGTATAACCAACAGTCATCAAGAAGTTAGGTAACAACATAGCACCAACTTCTAATGCATAACGGTCACCGTTGTCATCACGAGAGATAGCGTTTTTACCATCAACATCAGTGTGGTTATAAGTTGCGCTAGCGTATACAGGAAGGTAAGGAGTAGGAACGTAAGCCTCACCTTTAACACCGTATGTACCAACGTGGTAGTTTAAACCGTTGTTTTGGTCATACTGTTGGTAGCTATAACCTAAAGATACGCTAGAAGCTTGGTTCAAGAAAGCTGCTTCAGCTAAAGGACCCTTAGCGGTATCAACATTTTTTAAATAGAATGTACCAGCAACGTCACCAGTGAAGTTTTTATCATTTGCAGTTGTGTCAACATATTCAGATTGACCTTGAACTTCAAATTGATAAGCATGAGCACCGGTCATGGCTAATAATACAGCAGTGGCTAAACCAAGTTTTTTCATAATCATTTCCAGCATTAACAAGAGATAAAGCTGGGGTCATTGTATTGTAACAATTTATGAAGTCAATAATGGAGTAAAAGTAATGTTAAAGATATTTGACACTTATGTTAAAATTGGTGGAAAACTAATCAAATGAAAAGTAGTTTGTCAACCTGATAAAAAAATGAACATTTACAATAAGCTAATAATTATATTTCATCAGGAATTGAGAAGTAAATGTTAAAAAGATATTACAATTGCGATTGGAAAAATAGATTGTAGCAATCGGTTTTAACGTTAACAAAAATATAACTATGATTACATTGTGGGTGAAAAATAGCCATTTTATTATCAAATTCGTTTTATTTTGAGGAATAGTTAACAATATTTGAATTAGTTTAACTAAAAAATTTAACTATTCTTAATTATTATATAAGTGAATAAAATAAAAGAAATCTCTATTTTAAATTGAAAAATCGATTAAAGTTTTAATCCTGATTAATTTAATCGACTTTACAAAAGTAGAGATAAATCACATAATTTATTTGCAAAGTTCACTACCTAACGTTTTTAGGATTTAAAGTGCTTTCCCAGATACGATGTGTATGACACATCAGATTTTACGAGCTCAGCTTTCCCCAAGGTTGAGCTTTTTTTTATCTATAAGAAAATCTAAAAAACTACAATAAGAATTACGTGAAATTTATTTAAAAAACAGTTGATCAAAAAGAACCCAGCTTAAAGAAGCTGGGCAATGGATGCTGGGAGAAAACATCCAAGAGGACAAGTAAATATGTTTTATTATCATCACTAAAAACGCTTAATCTGTAAAATGGAGTTTTTTTATAAAAACTATTCAATTTTTCGATTAAACTTATTATTTAAGCTTACAAAGGGTAGGACCCGTATAATTATTAAAAAGAGAAAAGAAAGGTTTAATGATGAAATTCTTGTTATTAAAATGCTAGGATGGATTTAAGCCTAATTTATATCGTAGTAAAAATGGCAGGGCATTTACGGAGTACCAGCTAGAAATGTCAGGATTACGTTCAGAACATATTAGTAATCGACTGTTCTTTTTTATGCTGGTTATTATTTTGTCCTTATTATTCATGGCGATACCACTTATTGTGGGAAGCTATCAGGATTATATAAAAACTAGACAAGCCCTAACCGAAATAAAAAGTTTAAGAGCGGTAGCGGATATTGCGTATAAGGTTTCTAAGGAACGTGCTCCTGCCAATAAAATGATGTCGAGTGGTCCTGATGATTTATTAAAGAATCAACAAGAATTAAAAAAATTTCGCTTAATTGTCGATGAGCAAATTAATTCAAGCATACTTATTTTAAAACAAGCAGGTTATGTTTCATTAGCCAATGAACTACAAACGACCTTCAAAGAAAATCTTAGACAAGCCCGACATGTAGTTGATTATTATGGTGAAACCCCATATAGAGCCAGAACTTCTATTCAAATGGATACTGCCATTTTAGGGATGTTTGGAGTATGGGATAACTGTAGGGAAATACTGCAAAAGCTGATGTTGCAGTTAAAAAGTAAAGATAGCCGTATTTCTAATTACTTTACACTCATTATCGTTCTGACTGATATGCGCGATCAGGCTGGGCGTATGGCATCTAATATTATTGCCCCTCTAAGTTTTAATGAAGAAATTCCAAGTAATAATCGTGCTCGTTCGCTACAAACTCAGCATCAAGCTAGATATTTGTGGATTTTGGTCGATACCTTGCAGCCTGAACAAGCAAAAACTCCAGAATATCGTCGGTTATATTCCCGAGTGAAATCGGAATTTATAGACAAGGGTATACCGATTGTAGAAAAGCTATTAGAAGAAAGCCAAAAGGGGGAGCCATATTATTTAAATGGTACCCAATTAACGGAAGCAATCGTTGATAAATTTACTACTGTGGTTGATTTGCAAAGTTATATTCTTAATGAAAGTGTAGTCATTGCCGCTCAAGAAAATGCGATTGCTCGAAATGGTTTCTTTTTAACTTTATTTATTTCTTTAATTTCATTAGCTACTGCATTACTTACCTTGATATATGCTCAAAGAAGAGTATTTTCTCCTTTAATTAAAGCAAGGACTTTAATTTTAGATTTATCGCATAGTTCTGATCATTGTACAGATGAGATGAATGTCACCACAAAAGGGGAATTTTTTTCTTTGTTTGAAGCGATTGATCGATTACAACGAATGTTGCAACAACGAGATGCTTTTGAATTTCAATTAAAGAATATTGCCAATACTGATCCGCTCACTGGTGTGTCTAACCGTTTAGCTTTATCTGAATATTTAAAAATTGTTGAAAGTTACCCTCAAAAATTTACGCAGACTTGTTTAATGATCATAGATATAGATCGTTTTAAACAGGTGAATGATAAATACGGCCATATTGTGGGTGATCACGTCATTGTGAGTATTGCTGAGCAATTAAAGCAAAATATCCGAAGTTCTGATTTAATTGTTCGTTATGGGGGAGATGAGTTTTTAATATTATTAGAACAGGTGCAATTTGTAGATGCTCGTCTTTTAGCAGAGAAAATTCGGATTGGGATTTCTTTAGAAGAAATTTGTTTATCTGGTTCAGATGAAAAATTGCATGTGTCTGTCAGTATTGGTTTTGCCATAGGCGCGGCGAATTGGATCGAACTCTTGGAGAAAGCGGACCGTTCGCTATTAAGGGCTAAAGCCCGAGGCCGGAATGTAGTTGAGGGATAAAAAAAGCCGGAAATGATTTCCGGCTTTTTATTTTATTACTTCAACATCGGTTTTAAGAAGCGTCCAGTGTGGGAAATTTCAACCTCAGCCACTTGTTCAGGTGTGCCTTCAGCAATGATCATCCCACCGCCTGAACCACCTTCAGGGCCTAAGTCGACAACCCAGTCTGCTGTTTTAATCACATCAAGGTTATGTTCAATCACCACAATGGTATTACCCTTGTTGCGTAGCTCATGCAAAATGTCGAGTAACTTGGCAATATCGTGGAAATGCAAACCTGTTGTTGGTTCATCCAAGATATATAAAGTTTTACCCGTATCGCGTTTTGCTAACTCACGTGCAAGTTTTACACGTTGCGCTTCACCACCAGAGAGTGTAGTCGCAGCCTGACCTAAACGAATATAGCCTAAGCCCACTTGAGTTAAGGTTTCTAAACGGCGGTGGATGACCGGAATTGCGCTAAAGAACTCAGCAGCATCTTCAACAGTCATTTCTAAAACATCAGAAATGTTTTTGCCTTTATAGCCCACTTCAAGTGTTTCACGGTTATAACGTTTGCCATGACACGCATCGCAAGGCACATACATATCAGGTAAGAAGTGCATTGCGACTTTAATCATGCCATCGCCTTCACACGCTTCACAGCGTCCGCCTTTTACGTTAAACGAGAAACGGCCAGCGCTATAACCGCGGGCTTTTGCCTCTGGTGCTTGTGCAAATAACTCACGGATTGGTGTAAATAGACCTGTGTACGTTGCAGGGTTAGAACGTGGTGTACGTCCAATCGGACTTTGGTCAATATCAACAACTTTATCCAGATGTTGTAGACCATCAATCGAGTCAAACTTTTCAGCTGTTAACGTTGTTGCACCATTGAGCTGTGTAGCTGCTAATGGAAGCAAAGTACGGTTAATCAGTGTTGATTTACCCGAACCTGAAACACCAGTGACGCAGGTCATAATACCAAGTGGAATAGTTAAATCGACATTTTTTAAGTTATGACCTGCTGCACCTGAAAGCTTGATGAATTCATCTGGACGTGGTGATTCAGTACGTTTTTTTGGCACTTCAATTTTGAGTTTGCCAGAAAGATACTGTCCTGTAAGGGAATCAGCATGTTTAGCCAATTCATCATACGTACCTTCAGCAATAATTACACCGCCGTGTACACCAGCACCAGGACCGATATCAATAATATGGTCAGCAGCACGGATTGCATCTTCATCGTGTTCAACGACTAATACTGTGTTACCTAAATCACGTAAGCGAATCAGGGTCTGTAATAAACGATCGTTATCACGTTGATGTAGACCAATTGAAGGTTCATCAAGGACATACATGACGCCCATTAAACCTGCACCAATTTGCGAAGCTAAACGGATACGCTGTGCCTCACCACCAGATAGGGTTTCGGCAGAGCGAGCTAGACTTAAATAATTCAGTCCCACGCTCACCAAGAAATGTAAACGCTCTCGAATCTCTTTAAAGATTTTATCTGCAATTTCACCTTTAGCACCTTCAAGGTTTAATCCTTGATAATAGCTTTCAGCGTCACCAATCGACATACGTGTAATGTCAGCAATGGTCTTGTCTTTCACACGAACATGACGTGAAATTTCATTGAGACGTGAACCATCACATGCATCACACGCTGCATTGGAAAGATATTGAGCTAAATCATCTCGTACATAGTTACTTTCAGTTTCACGGTAACGACGTTCAAGGTGCGGTAAAATTCCTTCAAACGGTTGTACGCGAGTGTGTTTACGTCCACGTTCGTCGATATAGCTTAAATCGACTTTTTCTTTGCCCGTACCTTGTAAGAATTTCTTCTGAGTATCTTTATCAAGCTGGTTCCAAGGCGTATCAAGTTGAAAACCAAAATGATCGGCAACTTTTTGCAGCATCGAATAATAATAAGGACGCTGACGATCCCATCCACGAATAGCACCCTCACTAATTGCAAGATCAGGATTTGGAATCAGTTTTTCAGAGCTAAAATGACTGCGTGTACCTAAACCATCACAAACAGGGCAGGCACCGAACGGGTTGTTAAATGAAAACAAACGTGGCTCAAGCTCTGCAACAGCGCGATCACATTCAGGACATGAGTGCTTTGCAGAAAAAACGCGATCAGGATGTTCACCATTCATCCATGATAAAACAGCAATATCACCACCTAAACGCAGTGCAGTTTCAAATGATTCGGCAATACGGTTACCTAAATCTTCACGCACTTTGAAACGGTCGACTACAACTTCGATGGTATGTTTTTTCTTTTTGTCGAGTTCTGGTGGTGTATCAATATCAATGATTTCACCATCCACACGGGCACGAACAAAACCTTGACCTTGTAGCTGCTCGAACAAGTTACTGTATTCACCTTTACGTTCACGAACCACTGGGGCAAGCAACATAAGTGCTGTACCTTCCTCAAGGTTTTTTACCGCATCGACCATTTCAGAAACAGTTTGCGCGACCATCGGCAAATCATGTTCAGGGCAGTAGGGCGTGCCGACACGTGCATAAAGCAAACGCAAATAGTCATAAATTTCGGTAATCGTACCGACGGTTGAACGTGGGTTATGGCTGGTAGATTTTTGCTCAATGGCAATCGCTGGTGATAAACCCTCAATCGAGTCGACTTCAGGCTTTTCCATTTGCGATAAAAACTGGCGGGCATAGGCCGAAAGTGATTCGACGTAACGGCGTTGTCCTTCGGCGTATAGGGTATCGAAGGCAAGAGAAGATTTTCCTGAACCTGATAACCCCGTAATTACCACAAATTTGTCGCGTGGAATATCGAGGGACACATTTTTTAAATTATGGGTGCGTGCGCCTCGAATACGGATATGACTTTGGCTCATAAAACATCTCAATTATGTATTGATGAAAATTTAGGTGTTGATTGCTCAGTCGCAGAGAGGTGTGACTGGTTATAAACAACAGACCCTATATATGATAACGATTTAAAATTGTTCAAGTGGTACAAAATGATTTAAAGCGACAAATTGTGACGGTTAAACGACAATCGACAAAATTTGTTTAATTAAGCAGGTTGTATTTTTAACATTCCTCACTTCAGATTTCTACTCTAAGCAAATTTTAACCAGCAACATAACTTTACTAGACGACTGGTCTAATAGTTGTTTATGATGTATGCATGAAACGATTAAATAAAAGTGAAACCACACGACAGCACATTTTAGATACCAGCTTTGAGTTGGTGCTACGAAAAGGGTTTGTCGGTGTTGGTTTGCAAGAAATTTTAAAGGCTTGTGACGTACCTAAAGGTTCGTTCTATCACTACTTTGCTTCGAAAGAGGCATTTGGCTGTGCATTGCTAGAGCAATATATGGCTGACTATAAAGTGCGTATGGAACAACTTTGGCAACATAGCGAGCAAAGTGCTCATGCCCGTTTAATGGCTCTATGGCAGGCATGGATTGATGATCCGGTAAACGGTAGCTGGGCTGAGAACTGCCTGATTGTGAAACTGGCAGCCGAGGTTTCTGACTTGTCGGAAGATATGCGTCAAATTCTCAATGACGGTGTGCACAAACTAACGCAGCGTTTGGCTCTACTACTCAAAGAAGGGCAACAAGAAGGATCAATTCCAAAACACGTTGAGCCTTTAAAAACTGCGCAAGTCATGTATCAGTTATGGTTAGGTGCTGCTTTACTCACAAAATTGTCGCAAGACAAAGCACATCTACATCTAGCTTTAGAAACCACCCAACAACTCTTAAAACCGATAGAGGAATAAAGCATGCGAAGTATTATCCATCGTAATTTTGGCGAACCTGTAGACGTTTTAGAGCAGGCGGATATGCCAAAGCCGGAACCGAAAGCAGGCGAAGTACGTATTAAAACCATCATGTCTCCGATCCATAACCATGATGTATGGACAGTACGCGGAAGCTATGGCTATAAGCCGACTTTACCTGCGATTGGTGGTAGTGAAGCAGTTGGTATTGTTGATGCGTTGGGCGAAGGCGTTACTCATGTACAAGTCGGGCAACGTATTGCAGTTGCAGCTGTGCATGGCAGTTGGGCTGAATACTTTACTGCACCAGCACAAGGGCTTATTCCGCTCAATGATGAAATTGATGATGAGACAGCAGCGCAGCTGATTGGTATGCCAATTAGTGCTCTCATGCTATTGGACTTTGTAAATGTTCAACCGGGTCAATGGCTCATTCAAAACACGGCGAATGGCGCAGTAGGTAAAACGGTTGCCATGATTGCGCAGGCACGTGGTTTACCTGTCATTAATTTAGTTCGTCGTACTGACGCAATTGCAGAGATGCAAGCATTAGGTATTCAGCATATTGTTGCAACTGATCAACCTAACTGGAAAGAGCAAGTTAAACAAATTCACGGCGACCAACCTCTGATTGCTGGTGTGGACTCGATTGGTGGCAGCGCAAGTGGTGAAATGCTTAATCTGCTCAGTGAAAATAGCTTGCTTGTTTCGTTTGGCAGTATGACTGGTGAAACTATGCAGATTTCATCGGGTGATTTGATTTTTAAACAAGCGACAGTAAAAGGTTTCTGGGCGAGTGTGGTCAACAAAGAAATGCCAGCAGCGCGTAAAAAGGAACTGATTGTTGAACTATTAACGCTAGCGACTCAGAAAAAATTAATCCTACCTGTAGAAGGGGTGTTTAGTTTTGATGAGATTAAAACAGCTGCTCAAAGAGCAACGCAAGGTGCTCGTCAAGGCAAAGTGTTGTTAAAGCCCTAACACATAAAAGATCAGTCGAGAGACTGATCTTTTTTCATATCTTTAAAATAAAAAGGAAAATTGTATGATCGGACAAATTTTAATTGCGCTTATCGCAATATTACATGTCTATATTTTAGTACTAGAGATGTTTTTGTGGGACAAGCCTTATGGCATGAAAGCCTTTGGAAATAATGCAGAAAAAGCAAAACTCACCAAAGTCATGGCACAGAACCAAGGTCTTTATAATGGCTTTTTAGCGGCGGGTTTATTTTGGTCTTTATTGGTAGATGCACCATTTGCCACATCACTTGCCAATTTCTTTTTAGGCTGTGTATTCATTGCAGGTATTTATGGTGGTCTAACTGCCAGCAAAAAGATTATTTATATTCAGGCAGTTCCAGCTTTGATTGCATTGGTTGCTGTTAATTTTCTTTAAAAAGCGCAAAATACAGCGTTTTGGGCTGGAATGACCAGATAGGATCAGCGCATGTGGGCGTTATTTTTAAAATGTATGTTGGGGGCTGGGGTTGTCCTCATTATTTCGATTTTATCGAAAAGTAAGGCATTTTATATTGCAGGCTTAGTCCCGCTTTTTCCTACATTTGCTTTGATTGCTCACGTGATTGTTTTTCAGCAAAAAGGGGCGGAGGCGTTACAAAAAACAGCTCTGTTTGGTCTATGGTCACTTATTCCCTATGCCATTTATTTAATTGCTGTTTATGTGCTGGCAACGCGTATGTCGATGTGGTCTTGTCTAGGACTGGCAACTTTATGTTGGGTTGTGGCCGCGGCAGGTTTGATTTACGGTTGGCAGTTGTTTCAAAGTTAAATTTAAGGCTGACCATTTAAATAATTAAATGGTCAAAGCCTCATCTTGATTTAGATATGATCTAAACCTAACCATTGTCTTTGATGGTAGGCGCTATCCCAAAACAACCATTCAAGTTTTGCACCCATGGTGTAAGCAGCATGCATTTTTTCTAAAGTGTCTGCATCACAACGTGCAGCAACTTTATCTACTGTCGCAATCACATTACGAACGGCGGTATGGAACTCTTCACCTGCGTAAGTATCAATCCATGCTTGGTAAGGGTTATTAGGAATTGATTTGTTCACAATATCTTTACCGACTTCGGCGTAAATCCAGAAGCAAGGTAAAAGCGCAGCGAGTACAACAGGGTAGCTTTCAGACCAAGCAGTGGCTGTCAAAAATGAAGTGTAATGGTGGCCTGCTAATGTTAATGGGGTATTTTTAAATTCTTCTTTAGTTACACCAAAATTTTTCATGAAGTCATCATGCAAACTACGCTCCACGACAATTGCAATTTTAGCTGCATCTGAAAATTGCATAATATCGTCGGCCTCGAAAGCTTTTGCAGCTGCAACGGCAAGCACACGGCCATAGGCCACTAAATATTGAGCATCTTGAATAACATAATGACAAAATGCTTCTTTATCTAAAGTACCGTTAGCAAGTTCCTGATTAAAAGGCAGGTCGAGAATTTTTTGATATAAATTTAAATTACGTTGCCAGAGTTCTTGAGAAAAAAGCATAAAATCATTCCATTTAAAATTAGACAGCTAAACTGGATTTTAAATCAATTTTAAAATACAAAAATAAGAATGATAGATATATCGAAAGAAAATATTTAATCCGATTAATAAGTTAATTGAATATTACAAATTTCTTTATTAAACAGAGAGATAAAGTAAAGGGAATAACGGCACAAAACAACATCGTTTTGTGGTTAATTATCGATATAATAGCGGCGGTTTTAAGAAAGATTAAATTTAGTTCTTGGTATAGGTCTGATCCATGAAGCATTTCCGATTTTCGATATTTTTTACGGTGGTGTGTTTAGCACTGTCCGCGTATTGGGGTTTTACCCACGGACCTGAAGCGGGCGTGTCTACCATGCTTAAAGCTTTAACAATTACAGCCATTTTAGCTGTAATGGAGGTCTCTTTATCTTTTGACAATGCTGTCGTAAATGCATCGGTTCTACGTAACTGGGATCCGTTCTGGAAAATGCTCTTTTTAACGGTTGGTATTTTAATCGCCGTTTTTGGTATGCGTTTAATTTTCCCAGTAGCGATTGTTGCCGTGACTGCGGATATGGGAATGATTGAAGTGGCTAAATTGGCACTCAATGATCCGAAAACTTACTCTGAACGTTTAATGGCACACCACGCAGAAATTTCAGCATTTGGTGGAACATTCTTATTATTGGTATTCTTAAACTTCTTCTTTGACGAAGAGAAAGAAACCCATTGGTTTAGATGGCTTGAAGCTAAACTTTCTAGCTTGGCCAGCGTACCGGCAATGTCTGTTTTTATTGCTTTAATTGCGATGTTAATTATGGCAGCAAATGTTGATGAATCGCAGCGCCTTGCTGTGACTATGGCCGGTATTTGGGGCATTGTAGTTTATATTGGCGTTGAAGTTTTAAGTCATATGTTAGGTGGCGAACCTGAAATTGATGAAGATGGTAATGCCATTATGAAAGATGGATCAGGTGCTGCTTCTGGTGTAGTTAAAGCTGGTATAGGTGGTTTCTTGTATCTTGAAGTATTAGATGCATCATTCAGTTTTGACGGTGTGATTGGTGCTTTTGCAATCACTAGCGATGTTGTCGTGATTATGCTGGGTCTTGCAATCGGTGCTATTTTTGTCCGTTCAATGACAGTTTATCTTGTAGAAAAAGGCACGCTAGATGCTTATGTGTTCTTAGAACATGGCGCACATTATGCAATTGGTGCTTTAGCATTCATTATGATTGCAAGTGGTACAGGCGTACATGTGCCTGAAGTGGTAACAGGTTTAATTGGTGTAGCGTTTATTGTTTGGGCTGTCATTGCTTCAATTCAATATTCGAAGCGCGAGCATCAGTCGCCTTAAGCTAATTTTCAGTAAAGTTCGATAGAATGAAGAGGCTAAATGCCTCTTTATTTTTTTAAGCCCAAATCGTTATTTTAAATAAGGTGTTCCGTATTTTTAGAAACGAATCGGCTTATAATTTACCTAGTTTGATAACGTGTATTGATATGATGAATGCTTTGGAACGTCGCTCAACTTTTGCCTTAAGTAGTATTTTCGCACTACGCATGTTGGGCTTGTTCATGATTATTCCTGTCTTTTCTGTAGTTGGACAGTCATATCAATATGCGACTCCAGCACTCATTGGTTTGGCTGTAGGTGTCTACGGCTTAAGCCAGGCGATTTTGCAAATTCCATTTAGCTTATTGGCAGACCGTTTTAGCCGTAAACCGCTTGTGGTATTTGGTCTATTACTGTTTGCGATTGGTGGTGCAATTGCGGGTTTATCTGACACGATTTATGGCGTAATTATTGGCCGTGCTATCGCTGGTGCTGGTGCAGTTTCAGCAGTAGTCATGGCGCTTTTAGCTGATGTGACGCGTGAAGAACAGCGTACTAAAGCCATGGCTGCAATGGGCATGAGTATTGGTCTGTCTTTTGTGGTGGCTTTTAGCCTTGGGCCTTGGCTCACAAGCCTTGTCGGTATTTCTGGTTTGTTCTTTGTGACAACCATTATGGGCTTGATTGCGATTGCGATGTTATTGCTTGTACCTAAAGTGACTCGCCACCATCGTAATTATCAGCAAGGCTATATGGCGCAGCTTAAGCAAGTCATTCAAATGGGTGATTTAAACCGTTTGCATGTTTCGGTTTTTGCATTGCATTTATTGCTGACAGCCATGTTTATTTATGTGCCTTCACAACTCATCGAGTTTGCGCATATTCCTTTGGCGAGCCATGGTTTGGTGTATTTACCGCTGTTAGTCATTAGCCTGTTCTTTGCATTTCCAAGCATCATCATTGCTGAAAAATATCGCAAAATGCGCGGGATTTTCTTAACAGCAATTACAGGCATTATTGCAGGTTTGCTGCTGCTCATATTTGGTTATCAATCCAAATATGTATTACTTGCAGGTCTAGGTATTTTCTTTATTGCATTTAATGTGATGGAGGCTTTATTGCCTTCTTGGCTGTCGAAGTCTGCTCCAATTCAGTCAAAAGCGACGGCTATGGGTGTAAATGCCAGTAGTCAGTTTTTAGGTGCTTTTTTTGGTGGCACACTAGGTGGTCAATTATTGATGTTACATAATACTGCGATTGGATGGAGTGTCTTAGCAGGGATTGCTATAATATGGTTGCTAATTAGTTTTGGTTTAGCTCAGCCGCGGTATTTGTCATCAATTGTGTTGCCATTGCCGCAAGTGCAACAGGTGAATGAGTGGACCACACAGCTATTAGCAATTCGTGGTATCGAAGAAGTTGTGGTGATGCCTGACCAGCAAGTTGCTTATATTAAAGTCGATAAACAGTCTCTAGATGATGCTGCGCGACGTGATTTAACGCAGTTGTTCGGTAAAGAGGTAGCCATTTAAGCATAACTCTTATAAAGTAAAACATAGAAATGTATAGGATGAAGACAGCTAATGCGTGGTGTAAATAAGGTTATTTTGGTTGGTACTTTGGGTCGTGATCCTGAAACAAAAACTTTTCCAAATGGGGGCTCGTTGACCCAATTTTCAATCGCGACAAGTGAAGCTTGGACTGATAAAAATACCGGTGAACGTAAAGAACAAACAGAATGGCACCGTATTGTTTTGCATAACCGTTTAGGGGAAATTGCTCAGCAGTTCTTGCGTAAAGGTTCTAAGGTTTATATTGAAGGTTCACTACGTACGCGTCAGTGGACAGACCAAAATGGCCAAGAGCGTTACACGACAGAAATTCGTGGCGACCAGATGCAAATGTTAGATGCTCGTCAACAAGGTGAACAAGGTTTCGCTGGCGGTAATGATTTTAATCAACCACGTTTTAACGCACCTCAACAAGGTGGTAATGGTTATCAAAATAATAACAACCAAGGTGGCGGCTATGGCCAAAACAGCGGTGGTTATGGTAACCAAGGTGGTTTCGGTAATGGTGGAAGCAACCCTCAAGCGGGTGGTTTCGCGCCTAAAGCTCCGCAACAACCGGCTTCTGCACCAGCTGATTTAGACGACGATTTACCGTTCTAATCAAAGTTGCAAAAAAGGCGAGTTTATCTCGCCTTTTTTATTACTCAATTCCAAGCAAACGTATCAGTGCCGTGCCAGCAGCTGCCAAGCAAATCACCAATAACAGCGGTACTTTTTTCCAAACCAAGAACAGTGCTAAGCCAACACCAAATATACGCGCGAACCCCGCAAAATGTTGACCTTCAAAAAATGTTGTCGTCACTGCAATCGCACAGAGCAAAACAGTCGCACCATTTGAGAGTAAAACTTGGTATTTTTCAGAAAAAGAGAACTTGGCACCCAAATGAAAACCAGCGAAACGAATCCCATAGGTTCCAAGTGCTAGTAAGCCGATACCTAAAATAATTAGTAATTGTTGACTCATTTCTTTCTACCAAATATCAAGCCAAAAAGTGAAATCAGAATTGGAAGTCCTGAGGCCAAAAAGGGCGTGGTGATCAGTGCTAAAGTTGATCCGGCAAATGCAACTTTTCGAGTAGATTTATTCTTTAAAGCATTAAAAGTAAGTGCAATTAAAATCGCTGGGAAAATGGCATCTAAGCCAAATGTTTTAGGGTCTGGAATAGCACTTCCAATAAAATAACCCGCCGTTACACCAAGTGGCCAACTGAGCATAATGCCTATACCACATAACCAGTAAGCAGCTTTTTTCGTCTCAAAATTGGGCTGTGCCATACCAAACAAAACGCTTTCATCGTTCATGATATGTGCCCCAAAATATCGAGAGAATTTGCCTCGTATTAGTTCATTGACTGCAATACCAAAAGGTAGATGTCTTAAATTGACGAGTAGTCCTGCAATTGCCGCTGCAATTGGGCTACCACCTACAGCCAAGAAACCAATAAAGATAAATTCGGCAGTTCCTGCGAGCACAAAAACGGATAGGCAAAGCGGGATCCAGAGCGCTAAGCCATAACTTGCAGCAAGTGAACCTAAAGACATACCGACGACACTCGTCGCTAGGCACACAAAGAAAATCGAGCGGGTAGTGTCTTTACTTAGTTTTTTAATCAGAGAGTATGTGGACATAGCATGATATAACGAACGATTTTCCATTATAATGAATAAGTCTGATCGTTTTGTCAAAACGAACGATCGTTTTTTTTATAGAACGGATGTGGTGAATGTCTCAGCCAATTGAAATTATTGCCAAAGGTTTAACGCGTGAACGTCAAAGAGCAGGGCTTTCATTGGCAGAGGTTGCTCGTCGTGCAGGTGTCGCTAAATCTACACTGTCACAATTAGAGGCAGGGCAAGGTAATCCTAGTATTGAAACTTTATGGGCACTTTGTGTTGCACTGAATATTCCATTTGCACGCTTGATGGAAGAACCAAGTAATCAGGTACAAGTGATTCGCTGTGGCGATGGGCCAACAGTGAGTTCTGAGATTGCCAATTACAAAGCAATTTTGTTAGCGACTTGTCCGCCACATGCGCGCCGAGATGTTTATTTACTAATTGTTGAACCAGGCGAAGATCGTCTTTCAGAACCACATCCAGTGGGCTCTGTGGAGCATATTATTGTGGTTGAAGGTAAAGCTTTGGTGGGCTTAATTGATGAAGCTGTTGAGCTTGGTGTTGGAGACTATATTTGTTATCCAGCTGACCAGAAACATATATTTAGAGCTTTGGAAACAGGCACAAAGGCATTATTAATTTCTGAACAAAACTAAAGAAATTCAATCTGATTAAAATAAAAACTAAAAGCCATTTACCAGCATCCCCTACAAAAAGGGCCAATTTTGCGTATAAATTTTGCAATTGGCTCTCTCTTTTATTACAAAAATGGCTCTCGTTTCTTGAGTGCCGAAACGACAAATTAAAGCTATTGGAAGTATGCATACGGAAGCGCCGGATAAGCTCAGTGAATTTACTGTTTTAGGAATTGGGCAGAACGGCTAAATTTTTAGGGGATATTTTTTGGCTTCGGAGGATTTCCGAGACTAGCCGATATCCTCCATATATTAAGGAAAATGATATGGCAGCTCATCAAAATGGTTCTGAAGCCAATCACTCCCAAAGTTTAAAACATGGACTCAAATCACGCCACCTGACCATGATCTCGATTGCAGGGGTTATTGGTGGTTCTCTATTCGTGGGCTCAGGCAGTATTATTTACAATACCGGACCTGTAGTTTTCTTAACTTACGCTTTAGGTGGTCTACTCGTTTGGTTCATCATGCGTATGTTAGGCGAGATGGCCGTTTTAAACCCTGATAGTGGCTCTTTTTCAACTTATGCTGACCGTGCGATTGGCCGTTGGGCAGGTTTCTCAATTGGCTGGTTGTACTGGTGTACTCTGGCCATGCTCATGGGGTGGGAAGCCTATGTGGCAGGAAAAATTCTAAACAATTGGTTCCCCTTTATACCGATCTGGGTCTATATGGTCGTGGTGATTGGCGCACTGGTTGTTGTTAATTTACAAAACGTGAAAAACTATGGTGAATTTGAGTTTTGGTTCGCCCTCATCAAAGTCATTGCGATTGTTATTTTCCTTGTGATTGGTAGTTTAGCCATCATGCACTTGTGGCCTTGGGGTAATCCGGCTGCTTCTGGTATGAGTAATTTAACCTCTCAAGGCTTTATGCCAAATGGCGGCTCATCCGTTATTACAGCCTTGCTTGGGGTCATGTTTGCCTACATTGGTGCTGAAATTGTTACGGTAGCGGCAGCAGAGTCGGCAAATCCATCGAAAGAAATTCGTAAAGCATCGAACTCGGTGGTTTGGCGAATTATTTTATTCTACGTAGGCTCTATGTTTGTTGCAGTATGTTTGATTCCTCACAACAATGAACTTTTGAAAGATTCAACTTGGGGAACCTATAGCGTGACTCTGTCTGCACTTGGTATTCCAGGGGCGCGCCATATCGTAAACTTTGTGGTTCTAACCTCAGTATGTAGTTGCTTTAACTCAGCTCTTTATACGTGTTCACGTATGTTGTTCTCTTTGGCTAAACGTGGTGATGCACCGAAAAGTTTTGGTTCTGTAAACAGTAAAAGCAGTCCATGGGTAGGCGTGATTGTGTCATGCTTCTTCTCTGTGATTGCGGTAGTTTTAACTGCAACCGAGAGTATGAATGTTTATGACTTTTTCATGTTAACAACAGGCGCGGCAACACTGTATGTTTACCTGACTATTGCTTATTCTCAGCTTCGTATGCGTAAAAAGTTAGAAGCTGAAGGCGTGAAAATTGACTTTAAAATGTGGATGTTCCCTTATCTAACTTACGTGGTGATTTTTGCAATTATTGGTGCAATTCTTACCATGTTGATTGAAGGCACCTATTTTAAAGAAGTGATTTACACCACAGCTCTGTTTGGGATTATTGTGTTCTTCGGATTGTTGTCTGAAAAACTGGGTTGGGGTAAAGATCGTAGAGCGACCCATTTAACTCATAGTCATGAAGAAAAGTTAGTTTAAATTTTTAAATAAAAAAGAGCCTTACAAACAGGCTCTTTTTTATTTGTTTTAATAACAGAGGGAAGTTAATTTAGCGTAGGTACGCCTGCTTCACGTAAGCATTGGAGCAAGACGCCAAAAGCCATCACCATATCTTTTTCATTTACACAAGCAAAGCCCATCAGTAAACCACGCTCTGCATGTGCATGCGACTGCATGTAGTATTGAGATAAGGGACGAACTTTGACACCACGTTCAAGCGCTGTGGCTGCAATCGCGACATCATCGCAAGAGTTTGGCAGTTTTAAAACCAGATGTAATCCTGCTGCTTCGTCATATTCATGAATAAATTCGGGGCCAAGATAACGTTGAATTAAGCTCACCAAGTAGTCGCGGCGCTTGCCATAAAGTAGGCGCATACGGCGAATATGCGCTTCATAATGGCCTTCACGAATAAATTCAGCTAGGGCTTTTTGCTCAAGCAAGTGCCCACCACGATAAAGCTCGGCTGCCACAATGCGTAATGGTGAAAATAACGGCTTAGGTACGACTAAATAGCCAATTCTTAAGGATGGATAAATAGTTTTACTAAACGTGCCCATGTACAGCACAGGCGCATCATTTTCTAAACCTTGTAAAGATGGATAAGGCTGACCCGAGAAACGGAACTCACTGTCATAGTCATCCTCGACAATCCAGCTATTATGCTGACGTGCAATCTCAATCAGTTTACGTCGGCGGTTTAGGCTTAAGTGAGAGCCAAGAGGATATTGGTGTGAAGGCGTGACAAAAATAAGTTTTGGTGGCTTTGCCGGATTTTCCTCAGGAATAATGCCTTCAGCATCGACAGGCATCGGCTGAATATCGAGACCATTAATACGCAATGTATTACGCATTCCCCAATAAGCAGGATCTTCAATCCAGATTTTATCTCCCATATCACTGAGCGCACGTGAGACTAAATCAATCGCTTGGTGAATGCCTTCGGTAATAATAATTTGGTCAGCATCGCACTGGACTGAACGCGCAACACGTAAGTAATCTGCCAATGCACTTCGAAGCTCTATACATCCACCTGCATTGCTATAAATCAGGCGATTAATATCGGGTTCGCGGCTTAAGCGTGCTTGAATACGACTAAAAATATGATGTGGGAACTCGGTCACATCGGGTGCTCCCGGCACAAAAGCACCCCATTGGTGTGGCGATGCTGCTGCATAGCCTAATAAGTTAGAACCACGCTGTGACAGCGCATAAGAGCTTTGAACTTTCGGGCTAGAAACCACTTTTTTCTTGTTTTGTGTATTTAAAAAACTCTCTGGTAATTTTTCGGCAACCCATGTGCCGTGCCCCGTACGGGCTTCTAAGTAGCCTTCAGCTTGTAGCTGTTCATAGGCACTAAGCACGGTATTTCTTGAAACATGAATTTCACTGGCTAAGTCGCGTGACGCAGGTAGACGAGTCTTGGGCTGGATGACTCCATCAATAATCGCACCACGCAGGCAACGGAAAAGGCGTTGATGTAGTTTCCCTTCAGTGTCCTGTTGGAGTCGTTGCAGCAAATGATCTCCAAGTAAACTACGCAATTGGCTCTCTCCTACAGTTAAAAAGTGGCTCTCGTCAGTTGGCATCAGACGAGCGAAATTACATGCATAGGCAGTCGTTGTAAAGCACCCTGAAAATTAAGCACAGGATGCAAAAAACCAAAGCTGCAACTGATGATGAAAATATGAGGGAATCAAATGGATAATCAACATTCTGCACTTAACGCACGTAAACAGCAAGCAACTCCACGTGGTGTAGGCGTGATGTGTCAGTGGTATGCGGAAAAAGCTGAAAATGCCACGCTTTGGGACAAGGAAGGCAACCAATTTATCGACTTTGCTGGTGGTATCGCGGTTTTAAATACAGGCCATCGCCACCCTAAAGTGATTGCAGCAGTAACTGAGCAACTTACTAAATTTACTCACACTGCCTATCAAGTAACACCATATGAAAGCTATGTCGCTTTAGCTGAGCGTATTAATGAACGCGCGCCAATTGCTGGTCCTGCAAAGTCAGCTTTTTTCACAACTGGTGCAGAAGCAGTTGAAAATGCGGTGAAGATTGCGCGTTCTTATACAGGTCGTCACGGCATTATCACTTTCGGTAACGGTTTCCACGGTCGTTCATTTATGACGATGGCAATGACAGGTAAAACGGCTCCTTACAAACGTGATTTCGGCGTAATGCCAGCGGGTGTTTTCCATGCACGTTACCCAGTGCCTGCTAAAGGTATTTCAGTAGACGCGGCAATTGAAAGCGTTGAAGATATTTTCAGTGAAGACATTGCACCACATGATGTTGCTGCAATTGTGCTGGAGCCAGTACAAGGTGAAGGCGGTTTCAATGTTGTGCCAGCTGAGTTCTTAAAACGTTTACGTTCAATTTGCGACAAGCACGGTATTTTATTGGTTGCTGACGAAGTGCAATCCGGTTTTGCCCGTACTGGTAAATTGTTCGCAATGAACTATTACGAGACTAAAGCAGACCTCATCACGATGGCGAAAAGCTTGGGCGGTGGTTTCCCTATTTCAGGTGTTGTGGGCCGTGCAGAAGTGATGGATGCACCAAATCCAGGTGGATTAGGCGGTACTTACGCAGGTAGTCCGATTGCGGTTGCTGCTGCGCATGCGGTTATTGATGCGATTGAAGAAGAAAACCTATGCGACCGTGCAAATGAATTAGGTGCAGAGTTAGTCGCTACCCTTAAAGATATTCAGCAAGCAACAGGCGATGTAGTAACTGATATTCGTGCATTGGGTTCAATGGTTGCAGTAGAGCTTGAAACAGCTGAACAAGCAAAAGTTGTACAAAACTATGCAATGGAAAACGGGTTGTTACTTCTTACTTGTGGTAAATACGGTAATGTAATTCGTTTCTTATATCCATTAACCATTCCTGCTGAACAATTCCGTCAAGGCCTTGATATCTTGAAACAAGGTTTTGCAACTCTAAAAGCAGGTAGTGCAAAAGCAATGGAGCAATCTGCATGATTCAAAATAATTTGCAGTATTTATTAAAACATCCTGATATTTCATTAGAAGCACCTGCATCAAATGACTATATCGAAGTTAATGATGCTGCTACAGGTGAAACTTTGGCATGGGTAAAAACCTATGACCGTGCAGGAGTTGAAGCCGCAATTAACCGTTCAGCAAAAGCGCAGGCTGCTTGGAAAAAGCAAACTGCCTTGGCTCGTGCTGATGTGCTATTGGCATGGTACAACCTCATGCTTGAGCACAAAGAAAATCTGGCTCAAATCTTAACTGCTGAGCAAGGTAAGCCATTAGCAGAAGCACGTGGTGAAATTGGTTATGCAGCATCATTCATTCGCTGGTTTGCGGAGCAAGCTCGCCGTATTGATGGTGAAGTTTTAACACCAACCTTGCCAAACCAACGTTTGCTTGTGATTAAACAAGCAATTGGTGTTACTGCTGCAATTACGCCGTGGAACTTCCCAGCGGCCATGATTACGCGTAAAGCAGGTCCAGCGATTGCTGCGGGTTGTTCAATGTTGGTTAAACCGGCAGAGCAAACGCCGTTAACCGCCTATGCGCTTGAAGTATTGGCATTACAAGCAGGCTTACCAGCTGATGTTTTAATTAACATTAGTGGTGATGCGGTTGAAGTGGGTAAAACCCTATGTGAAAGCGATATTGTTCGTAAGTTAAGCTTCACAGGTTCAACTCAAGTTGGCCGTATCTTGATGCAACAATGTGCGCCAACCATTAAAAAGCTTTCGCTTGAACTCGGTGGTAATGCACCAGTTGTGGTATTTGATGACGCCAATCTTGAACAAGCTGTTCAGGGCATTATGGCAAGTAAATATCGTAACAGCGGTCAAACCTGTGTATGTGCGAACCGTATTTATGTTCAAGACGGTATTTATGATGCATTGGCAGAGCGTTTGGTTGAAGCCGTGTCTAAGCTTAAAGTTGGTGATGGCCGTCAAGAAGGTTCAACTCAAGGGCCTTTAATTGATGAAGATGCGATTGCAAAAGTTCAGTCTCATATTGCAGATGCAACTGAGAAAGGCGCAACAGTTCGTATTGGTGGTCAACGCTCGGCACTTGGCGGCACATTCTTTGAGCCAACAGTTTTAACTGGCGTAACGCAAGACATGAAAGTGTCTAAAGAAGAAACTTTTGGTCCGCTTGCACCACTATTCCGCTTTAAAACTGAAGATGAAGCAGTGGCAATGGCGAACGATACCGAGTTTGGTTTAGCTGCTTATTTATTTACTCAAAGCACAGCTCGTCAATGGCGAGTGGGTGAAGCACTTGAGTACGGTATGGTCGGCATTAACACGGGCGCGATTTCAAACGAAGTTGCTCCGTTTGGTGGCGTAAAACAGTCAGGTCTAGGTCGTGAAGGTTCAAAATTCGGCATCGAAGAATATGTCGAAATGAAATACCTATGCGTAGACTTATCTGAGTAAGGAACAAAGCGAGTTCGTTTTGTTCTGAACGAAAACATACAGTTATGCTGTATGTGATGTTTCACAAAAAACCGGTCATGCCCATTCATGACCGGTTTTTTATTTTAAGTCGATAGATAGCCATCACGACTTTCAGGCAAACGCCTGAGTTCATCAATCAGCGTTTCAATGAGTTTTTCAACCACAAGACGTTGGCCTTTTCTCGAAACATAAACCAATTGCAGTGTACCAATATTCGACTTCCAGTCAGGAAGAATATGTATAAGCGTACCTTTACGAATTTCAGATTCGACGGTCAAAAAAGGAAGGTCGGCAATGCCTAAACTATCCATGACGGCATAATACACACCAGCCAAATCATTACTTTTGATTCGTGGTTGATAAGGCACATCAACAGTTTCACCATTACGAATATTGCATAGATGCCAAATAGGATTTTGCTTTTGAGTACCTAAGCTAATACTCGGAAAGTCCTGTAATTCAGAATAATGTTCAATGATGCGACCTTGAAGTAATTCAGGCGAAGCCACCAGACAATGATCGGTTTTAATCACATCACGAACAATTAAATTCGAATCTTCATTGGGTTCAAAATTGGTACGAATCGCGAGGTCGATGTCATCATGCAAGATATCTACTCGACGGCTGGTTAGCTCGAGTGCGATTTCAACTTTGGGGTAGGTTTTTAAAAACTGATTTAAAATTTTTCTAATTTGAAAATGCATCATTAAAGGTGGGCAACTTACTTTTACCAGACCTTGAGGCTCACTTTTTTGCTTTAATAACACGTTTTCTGCACATTCAACTTGAGTAATAACTTTGCAGCATTCCTCATAAAACTCTTGGCCTAAATCGGTCACTTTAAAATGGCGTGTTGTTCTTTGAATCAGGCTGACATTAAATTTATTTTCAAGGTCAATAATGCGTCGGCTGAGCTTAGATTTACTAATATTTTCAGCATCACTGGCCGCACTAAAGCCGCCGTGTTTTACGACCAAATAGAAATAATAAAAATCATCAAAAGAGCTTATCAATGTCCGATCAATCCATTTAAATTTAAGATTAGAGCGCTTAAGCACTCTAATCTTGGCAATAGAACTTATTTTTGTGAGGTATTAAAGCTATAGCTTGTCATCAGGTTGCGGTAATCAGGGATATGATTTGAGAACAATGCACCTAGACCTTCCACATCATTACGCCAGTCGCGGTGTAACTCACACGCCATACCAAACCACGTCATAAGCTGAGCACCTGCTTTTGACATACGGTCCCAGGCAGCATCACGTGTTAATTCATTGAAAGTACCAGAAGCATCGGTAATCACAAACACTTCAAAGCCTTCAGCGAGTGCAGATAAAGCTGGGAATGCCACACAAACCTCAGTCACTACCCCTGCAATAATCAGTTGTTTTTTACCTGTCGCTTTAACCGCTTTTACGAAGTCTTCATTGTCCCATGCATTGATTTGACCAGGACGTGGAATAAATGGTGCATCTGGGAAAAGTTCTTTTAATTCTGGAACTAAAGGACCATTTGGACCATTTTCAAAACTAGTGGTAAGAATAGTTGGTAAATTAAAATATTTAGCAGCATCTGCAAGTGCTAATACATTGTTTTTAAATTTATCTGGATCGATATCTCGAACTAAAGAAAGCAAACCTGCTTGGTGGTCAACTAAAAGAACCGCAGCATTATCCTTGTCTAAACGCACGTAATCTTGAGCCATTTTTTATGTCCTCGTGTTATCAAAATAAATAATCAAAAATTATTGAGTAGGTCGTTATTGCCTAAAATTATGCTAGTTGAGTTTTATGTCGTGATTAAGTCTAAAAAATAGGATTAAGAATTTTAAAAATAGGACGATCTTAAAAAGAGCACATTAAATTCTTAGATTGTCTCATAGATGAAATAATGTGTTGCTAATCCTGATCTATAAACTGCAATTATTGAGGCGTAAAATCAATACCAGTTCAAGAAAATCCTACATATATAGGAGAGATCAGATGAAGAAATTTCTTGGTGCATATCAAAATAACCACATGCATTGGGTGGGTGATGGTTTCCCTGTATATAACCTATTCTCTTATGACCGTTTAGGCCAAACCTTAAGCCCATTTTTGCTACTCGATTATGCAGCGCCTTATACATTCTCGCCAACGACTGAACAGCAAGGCGTAGGTTCGCATCCTCATCGTGGCTTTGAAACAGTGACCATCGCCTACCAAGGTGAGGTGACCCATAAAGACTCAAGTGGCGGCGGCGGAACCATTAAAACTGGTGATGTACAGTGGATGACTGCGGGTGCAGGCGTGTTGCATGAAGAGTTCCATTCTCCTGAATTTGCTGAGCACGGTGGTCTTTTTGAAATGGTGCAATTGTGGGTAAATTTACCTGCTCATTCAAAAATGACGCCTGGAAAATACCAAGCGATTGAAGCTAAAGATATTCCAGACATTGCACTAGACGAAGAAGGTAGTCATTTGCGGGTTATTGCAGGTGAATATGCAGATGCAAAAGGTGCTGCAACTACATTTAGTCCATTAAATGTATGGGATGGTAAATTGGTTAAAGGCCAAAAACATACCCTCTATGTACCTGAAGGTCACACCACGCTTGTTGTGATATTAGATGGCGCGGTTGTGGTTAATGATGCAAATCGTCTTGAAGGTAAAACCGTTGCGATTTTGTCTCGTGAGGGTGTTGAGTTTAGCTTAAATGCTGAAGAAGACACTAAATTCTTGGTGTTGACTGGCCAACCACTCAATGAACCAATCGAAGGTTATGGTCCATTCGTCATGAATACCAAAGCCGAGATTATGGAAGCGATTAATGATTTTAATCGTGGAAAATTCGGTTCACTCATGCAAGAAGGTTAAACTGTTTAATTGTGCTTAATTGTCTATTAAAGCAAAGTAATAAAAAGCCCGCTATCAAGTGTGAATAGCGGGCTTTTTCGCTGTAAAGATTCTATTTTTATGATGGTTTTCATTATTCTCTCGGCATTGTTTTGTGTGATTTGCTTCTCATTATTGTGGGCTAATGATATCTTAAAAAAAGATAGTTGTAAAACAAATGATATAAATATAGTTAAATTATCTTATTTTATTTAAAAGATTTTTTTTAAATTTTTAAAAAATATAGATTTTTATACACTCATCCTCTTTTGTAAAATTTTATGAAAAACTTTTGGGCGGATCTGTTAAATTTTTTCTATATAAATTGATGCAAAAAATAAAAATCTGGTAGTTTTTAATACGGTGTTTTTTTGGGGTATGAGTGATAATCAAAAAAATTCTCGAAAAATGGGACATCATTTTGAATATCGCAATTATTGGCAGTGGAATGGCAGGGCTTGCGGCAGCAAGAATTCTGAAAGATGCAGGGCATACGATCACGATATTTGAAGCACTTCCTGGCCGGGGAATGGATAGCCATAGCATTGAGTTCGATGGTGGAATTATTGATGCACCGCTACGTGTGATGAATCCACATCTGTGGAAGAATACACTCAGCCTTGCTGCTCATTTAGGCATTAAAACCTTCCCAGTTCGTACTTATATGTCATGTAGCTGGTTATTCGAAGATCGTACGGAAACATGGTTAACGACATCTCGTAGCCGTATTGGTAATTTCCCGATTATTAATAACCGTAAAGGCATTCAGCAATATGGCTGGCGTCTTGTGAAAGGGATGTTGCAACTAAAAACTGCGATTCACCAGTTTTTCAAATCTAAAAATCAAGATATTACCCTCGCTGAATTTATTAATCAGAACGATATTGAAGAAGTATTCTGGCACGGTGTGGTTATGCCAGTGCTCTATACAATTTGTACGTGTAATCCAAAAACAATTGGTGATTGGCCTGCAAAAAACTTACTTGAGTTTTTACGTCACTTAACTGATGGAGACATGTTATTGCGCATGAAAGGTGGCACACCTGCATTTGTAGATAGCTTGATTAAAGGCATCGATATCCATAGCGGATCGGCAATTAAGAAAGTTGAATTACAAGGCGAAAAAGTACTGGTTGAAAACAGCCAAGGCGAACAGAACTTATTTGATCGAGTAATTGTTGCAACGCCAACATCTAAAATCGATGAGTTTTTAAATCCTGAACAATTTGCAGAAGATATGAACCTGCTTAAGCAATTCCGCTTTGAGCAAGGTGATCTTGTGATTCATACCGATGCGACCGTCATGCCGCCACGCCGTAAAGACTGGTCAGTGCTGAGCTACATGATGGACCGTAAGTTTACGCGTCAGCAATTTACAGTTTGGATGAATGCGGTTGAACCAACACTCGTGGGTAAAAATCCTGTATTCCAAACTTGGCGTCCAGTGGTTGATATTGACCCTAAAAAAGTTATTTCAAAAGTGACTTTAACGCGTGCGGTTGTAGACTCACAAACGGTTGCTTTAAACAAAGAATTGCAACAACGTCATTTAGACCCAAGCCGTAAAGTATTCTACTGTGGTTCATGGTCGTGTGATGGCTTGCCAATTTTAGAGTCAGCAGTTACTTCTGCCATGCATATTGCTGAAATTTTAGGTGCACCTTTACCATTTGTAGGCTTAAAACCTAAGGTGGAAGTTGCCCCAGAACTCGGCTACTAAAATTGTGAAAACAAAAGTTCGAGCAGCTCTCTCTCGATTCATTCCCCATAAATATGCAATTGATGCATCAAGCTTAGGGGATGATGAAGAGCTTGCTTGGACAAATTTGGGTTTTTGGAAAAATACCCAAAACTACCGTGAAGCTTGTCGCCAATTGGCTGACCATTTGGCACAAGCTGTCAATTTAAATTCAAAAGATCATCTCTTAGATTTAGGCTGCGGACAGGGTGCAAGTTTGTTGCACTTGTTACAGCATTATCAGCCTAAAAGCCTCAGTGCAGTTGAATTGCAAACCCAATGTGTTCATAAAATTCAAAAGCTTATTCCCGAAATAAGCCAGATTTTCTGTGGTTCATTTTTAAATTTAAAACAATTTGAATTTAAACAATACTTCGATGTGGTGATGTGTATTGATGCCGCTTATCACAGTCATTTAAATTCATTTCTAGATTCCATCGCGCCAGTTTTGAATTCAAAAGGCCGATTAGGTTTTCACTACCTAATGCGTGCTGACACATGTCAAAACATGACCGCTCTACAAGAACAAAAGCATCGTTATTTACTCAAAGCAGCAAATGTCGCTTGGGATGCTGTGCCAAATGAAAAAATGCTCAGAGCTACCTTGGAGCAGCAAGGTTTTGTCGATATTCAAATTGAAGATTTATCTGAGCAAGTATTACTCGGTTTTTCGCAATATATTCAAAATCAACAAGGACAAAAACAAAGCCGAGGATTGGCAAATTTTAAAATTCAAATGACTGCAAAGTTATGCCAACAACTCTACCAAAATGGATATGTACGTTATATTCAAACCACAGCAATAAAAAAATAGGATGAGCTATGTCAGCCAAATATCAAGGATCGTGTTTATGTGGAGCTGTGAGCTACCAAAGTGAAGCAGAGCCACGCTATAGCTTTAATTGCCACTGTCGAGATTGCCAAAAGGCCACAGGTTCGGCCTATGCGCCAATCGCTTTTTTTCACCAATCTGAATTGAAAGTAAGTGGTGAACTTAAATATTTTGAGACTTTGGGATCTTCTGGCCGACCTATTAAAAGAGCGTTTTGCCCGACGTGTGGTTCTCAGCTTTTTGGCTTACCTGAAATTGCGCCTGAAATGATTTCAATACGTGCAGGTACTTTGGATGACCCGAGTCTCTATCAGCCTAGAGCAGAGGTGTTTGTGAGCCAAGCCTATGCATGGGATACACTGAACCCAAACCTTAAACACTTTGAAAAAATGATAGAGAAGAGCAAGAAATAAAGCTTAATAAAAAAAGCCAAATATTCCTAAAATAATCATTAAAGTAAGACTGCCAATAGCTAAAAATAATATGGTTTTTCTATATTTTAGCTGCGGCATTTTACTTACAAGGATAATAAGGCATGCAAGTATGATCACTAAGGGCTGAAAAATATTTGATGGCAAAGTAAACATCTCGTTCCTTGTTATTTTTAAATTTATTTTAGAAATAAAGTAATAAACTCATTATATCGTTTTCTTATTTAATTGACGAACAGAACTTGTTTATAAATTCATATTTTTATTTCCATGATAGATAAATCAAATTTTAAATTTAAAAGAATCATGTACGCTTTTTCGTACATATATTCGGGAAATTGGCGTCTTTTTATGGCGTGATGAATTGCCTATGATGAACTCATCAGGAACAGGAAGTTCCGAAACGTAAAACAACAATAATAAGTTTAAGCATCAGGACGTGAGGTATTACAGGAAGTGTACCTAGTAACGAAATACGAAAAAAGCCCAACAGGATGTTGGGCTTTTTTCATTTCTTATTAACGAATTTATTTGCCACCTAAGACAATAGAGTCACAAGGTAGATTGTAAAATCTACAGACAACAAAAAACCCCATAAATCAAATATTCATGAGGTTTAATGATGGTGCCGGCACACGGATTCGAACTGTGGACCTACTGATTACAAGTCAGTTGCTCTACCAACTGAGCTATGCCGGCGATGTGGAGTGAATTTTACAGTTTCTTAAAAAAAATACAAGCCAAAAAATGAGCATTTAAATTTTTTCATATGATTTTTAAATGTTCATAGATTTTGGTCTAAAAAAGTTAGGGTTTTACTACATTAATGTGCTTTGGCATGTGAAGTATAAACCGCTAAAAATATTCCAATTAAAGACAAGACCACGGTTAAACCGACAATCGCACCCCAGCCACCGTGTAACCAGAACCAACCGCCCGCCGAGCCGACAATACTTGAACCCATATAGTAAAAAAGTAAGTAGAGCGAACTAGCATGTGCTTTAGCTTGTTTGCTTTCAGCGCCCACAGAACTACTGGTAAGTGAGTGGGTAATAAAGAAACCTGTGGTAATAAATGCAATACCAATAATAATGCCGAAAAGCGAGCTGAGTAGGGTCATGAGGCTCCCTACAATCATTAAGGCAAAACCACCCATCATCATGGTTTTTTTACCAAAGCGATCCGCTAAGCTACCTGCCAACGATGAAGACACCATGCCAAAGCTATACGACAAGAAAATAAGGCTAATTTGTGTCTGACTGAGTGAATAAGGCGCGCCGCTTAAACGGAAAGTGGCATAGTTAAACAAAGTCACAAAAACACTAGTCAGCAAGAAACCAATCGCAAATAGGCGTAATAATTTTGTATTGCTTAAATGAGCGTGCCACATTTGCATGTGAAAGTCTAAATTCAGCCCTTTTTTCTGCACAAAATTACGCGATGTGGGAAGTAATTTTAAAAAGGCAATTGAGCAAACAAAACAGATTGTCCCAAGTAAGCCTAAGGCGGTGCGCCATGAAAAATATTCAACCAAAATACCCATACCGACACGGCCCATCATGCCACCAAAAGCCGTACCTGCAATATATAAACCCATAGTTTTACCGAGGTGCTCAGGCGCAATTTCTTCGGCAATCCAAGCCATCGTCACTGCGGGTACGCCACCAAGTAATAAACCTTCTAAAGCGCGCGCCATCAATAAACTGTGCCAGTTCGGTGTGAACATAGAGACAATATTAAGAATTGCTGCACACAGCATTGACGTAAAGATTACACCACGACGGCCAAGGGCTTGTGAAAAGGCGCTTGATAGCACAATCGAAATCGCTAAAAAGGCAGTCGTTAATGACAGTGCCAAAGAGCTACTCGCAGGGCTAATCTGGAAGCTTTGGCTAAATGCGGGCAGGAGTGGCTGTACACAATAAATCAGTGAGAAACTGGCAAAACCTACGAGGAATAAAGCAAATCCTGCGTGTTTATAGGCTTTAGTCCCTTTGTGAATCCACTCATGGGAAAGAACAGACTTTGCCTCAGTGTTTAAGGTACTGGGTGTAGATGAAGAGTTCATATCATGACCATGACAGAAAAAGAGCAGTGCCTAAAGGCATGCTGCATCGAGAAAATTCGATAAATTAAAATTAGCAATTTGAGAGGTATTTTTCTAATATATTTAACAATGGATCATGATATGTTTTATATATAGCAATGGAACTCAGGCATATACGCTACTTTTTAGCGGTAGCAGAAGAAAAAAACTTTACCAAAGCTGCGCAACGTTTAAACATGAGCCAGCCGCCTTTAAGCATGCAAATACGAGACTTAGAAGAAGAGCTAGGTGCAGATTTATTTATTCGTTCGCCACATGGGGTGGAGCTGACCGAAGCAGGGCTTGCCTTTTTAAATGCGATTCAGCCTGTACAGCAGCGTGTAGAAGATGCAGCGAGCTTAGTTAAACAAGTGGCAAATGGCGAAGTGGGCCAATTGCGATTAGGCTTTACAGGCACTTCAATGTTGAACCCTTTAATTCCTAAATGCGTTCGTTATTTTCAGCAGCAATATCCGGAAGTGAATTTAAAACTTGAAGAAGCCAACACTTTACTGCTCATCGATTTATTACTTGAAGACCGCTTAGATGTCGCGATTATTCGTTCACCACGAAATATTCCAGATAGTTTAATTATTCAAGAATTATTAGCAGAGCCGCTCATTGCTGCTTTACCTTCAGAGTCTTTTAATCTGGACGATTCATCACAAGAAATTGATTTAACGGCACTACGAGAGCTTGATTTTATTGTCTCGCCACCATCCATTAGCGCAGGGCTTTTCGATGCGATTAAACAAGCCTGCCATGAGCGTGGCTTTGAACCGAAAATTGGACAAAATGCTCCGCAAATTGTGTCGATTTTATCGTTAGTGTCTGCAAATTTGGGGGTATCTTTGGTTCCCGAGTCGACCAAACAATTGCAAATACAGGGTGTGGCTTATCGCTCTTTGAAAGCGCCTGTTCCTACGGTGGGTTTAGGGCTTGCCTATAAAAAACATGCCCCTTCACAAATGGCGATTAACTTTGCCAGTGTGGTGCAAGTCGCTTGTCACCATGCAGAGGAATATCAATAAAATCGACTAGCTTGATTTCGGCGCTTTGTTCATCAATAAGATGCCTAAAATAATAAAAATCGCACCATATAAAAACGATAAAGTCGGCTGTTCATGAATGAAAACCCAAGCCATAAGTGCTGCAAAAATCGGTTCTGAAAGCTCGGTTACTTGTACCTTTGCCGCACTCATATAAGACAATGCTTTAGTGGTACAGAAAAAGCCGAGTATGGTCGGCAGAACAGCTAAGCCAACTAAACCTAAAATGATGTCACTATTAAAAGTAATGGTGTGAAAATTAATTAAAAACGGAACCGCAAGATAAACGCTACCAAACAGCAGTAAGTATTTAGTCAGAAATAGTCCACCGTTTAATTTGAACTTTTTAACTAAAACCGAAAATAAGCCATAACCCGTACCGGCAATAGAAGCGTTGATGAGCATTAAAAGGCTATTTTCGCCTTTCCACGAAATAATACTAATCCCCGCGACAGCCAATAATGTTCCAATAAGAGAGTGAATGTAGATACTTTCTTTTAAAATGAATCGACCAAAAAATAGGGCAGAGATGGCAGCCGAAGCCATAAGTACCACCACAACATTCGCCGCAGCACCGTGGTTGTAGGCAATGGTTTCGAAAAAGAATAAAGAGAAAATCCCTAAAAAAGCACAGATAGCAATTTGAGTAAAAACGCTGAGTTTACTTGGCGTGCTGCTAATAAAAGCAAGCTTTTGGCTAACAGGGACTTTAAATAAAAACACGCTTAAAAAGAAAAAGGCGATAATGGTTTTTAAAAAGGCAATGTCTTGTGGGTTTAAACCACTGTGCATGAGTAATTTGCTAATCACACCAATAGAGGCATTTAAAGCCGCTGCACAAAGTGCAAATAGGGTTCCAGTAATTAAATTATTCACTCTTATAATTCTTCCTAAGTTTTACACATGCAGTCTACATTATTTTTTTGTTGAATATTCAATTAAAATAATCAGTTAACACTTAACACCTTCCATGATTTATTCTGTATTGATTTAACCATTTTTATAAAAACATAAACTCTTCTAAGAGACTTTTGTTTCAGAGAATTGTGATTTATGGAGCTTACTCATATTATATAATTAGTTAATTATTAAAGAATTTTAAAAATGATTAAATCGATTATTTCAGGTTGCGCGGTTCTCACACTTTCGGCTTTGGCGGTCACGCATGCAGAATTTTCTTTTGAACAAGAATTACAACAAGGCTGTAATAAAGTGAAGCAATACGCGAGCTTAGGTAAGAAAAACTACGACCAAAAACAATATAAAAAAGCGCTCGAAAATTTCCAGAACCAAGCCTCTTGGACAGCATTTTGTAAAGCCAATGCAGACGAAACCACAGTTAAATTTACCGACCGAGATATTGAAGTTGCCAACAATAATGTGGGCTTAGCCTATGCCAAATTAGGCCAGCCACTTTGGGCGAGAGCATGGTTTATGCTCGATGAAAAATCAAAATCTAGCCAGTTTAATCTTAAACAGTTACCTGCACCTAAAGCATCAAATGATTTGTCAGGTGAGTACGTCCGTTACTCTGGTTTTGGTGAGTGGGATCACATCACGGTAAGCCGTAAGCAGGGCCAATATGCAGTTAGCTATGCCGGTTTATATATGGGACTTCGAAGCTTGATCTATGGCCCAAATATGGGTGAGTTTGACACTAAAATGCCGACTAATAAAAAGCAAACGGTTTATAAAAATGAAGACTGCCGAATTCAGCTCGACTTTAAAACCAACGCGAAATTAGGTAACTATATTCAAGTTAAACAAAGCGAAGGCGAGTCGGGTTGTGGCTTTGGACATAACGTCTATGCAGATGGAACGTATTTAAAAGTTGAGTCTGGGAAATAAGACCAAACATATAGGAACTAAATAATGAAAAATATATTTGCGCCTTTACTACTTCTTTCGACGGTTATTTTTTCTGCTCACATTTATGCAGAGCCAACTAGCACATGCAAAGAAGTGAAATTCCAAAAGGCCGATCAAACTTGGAGTGGGCACTATTATCTAAATGGTGTGATGGAAGTGGGTTCGGAACTTTTACTTCAACCAGACGGCAAGTTTCAATGGATGCTCGCTGTTGGCGCTTTAGATCAATATGCCGAAGGCACATGGTGGAAAAATGGAGACTGTATTGGTTTAAAACCAGAGGCTAAATTTAAAAAGGATTTAAGCATTTTCCCTGAAAGCCTAACGATTTCGGATAAATCCTTAGATGCGATCTGGGAAGGTGGACGCCAGCAGGGCACATATAGCAAAAATTAAATTAAAAAGTCCGACACAGAGTCGGACTTTTTTTATAGCTTCGTTTTTAATGATTTACCGCAGCAAGTTGCTGAGCGTTATAGCGTGCGCCCATGTTTGGATATCTCGCAATAATCGCGTCGATTTCTGCCAAATCTGCCGCTGTTAAATGAAGGTCTACAGCACCTGCATTTTCCACAAGTCGCTCGATTTTACGTGTACCCGGAATTGGAATAATGTCGTCACCTTGCGCCAAAATCCAAGCCAAAGCCAGTTGAGCCGCTGTTGTGTTTTTGCTTTGAGCAAAGTCGCTAAATGCTTGCGCCAAGCTTTGGTTATTTTTCCAGTTATCGCCTTGATAGCGTGGCAATTGACGACGGAAATCGTTTTCGTCTAGGCTACCCACATCAAGCGTATTGGTGATTAAACCACGTGACAGCGGTGAATACGGCACAAGGCTAATGCCTAACTCGCGAATGGTTTGCAAATGGGTTTGCTCAAACTCACGGGTAAGTAGCGAATATTCATGTTGAACTGCTGTAATTGGGTGAATCGCATTTGCTTTACGAATAGTTTCAGCCGACGCTTCACTGAGTCCTAGGTAACGAACTTTACCTTGTTTGACCAAGTCAGCCATTGCGCCAATGGTGTCTTCAACTGGAACATTTGGGTCTATGCGGTGCGCATAATACAAATCAATTACGTCTGTATTTAAGCGTCTTAAACTGTTTTCGACCGCAACTTTAATCCACTCAGGAGAACCGTCGATATAAGACTCTAAAGAGTTTTTCGGGTTAAGGTTGTCTTCTTTATAGCGAAAGCCAAATTTGGTCGCCAAAAATACTTTGTCGCGGTGTTTTTCTAAAACTTTTGAGAGTAAAACTTCATTTGCGCCGTTGCCGTACATGTCGGCAGTGTCCCAAAAGTTAATGCCGAGGTCTAATGCCTTTTCTAGAGTTGCAATGCTTTGTGTGTCATCTGAGGCACCATAGGCAAAGCTCATTCCCATGCAACCTAAACCAAGTGCTGATACTTTTTCGCCTGTTTGTCCTAAAGTTCTATATTTCATTTTTCACACTCTTTTTGCAAAATCACTTGAGTAGAAAAACTATAAAATGCTTTGGTTCAAACTGACGTATAACATTCAAACCAATAATTATAAAATTCAAACAATCTGTTTTTAGGCCACACAGTCTTCACGGAATTTTTTAGGTGAAAAGCCAGTATTTTTCTTAAAGAAATTGGTGAAATACGCTGAATATTCAAAGCCTAAGCTATAGGCAATTTCGGAAATATTCCAACTGGTGTGCTGTAGCAGCGCTTTGGCTTCTTGCGTAATGCGCGAGCTAATATGTTCAGAGGTGGTTTTACCTGTGGCTTCTTTTACAGCCCGGTTTAAATGGTTTACATGTACCGACAAACCATAGGCATAGTCATTTGCTGTTTTGAGTTTCAGCTGAAAATGGGGCGAGTCGATGGGGAACTGGCGTTCTAATAATTCAAAGAATAAATGGCAAATCCGAACCGCCGCATTGCTATGTTTTTCAAACTGTTGGGTCGGTTGCATTTTCATGGCTTCATGCACAATCAGGTGCAAATAGTTTCTTAAAACGTTGTATTTATGAATATAGTCTGAATTTATTTCAGTCATCATCTTTTTGAAAATAAATGAAATTTCTTCAACTTGTTGATCATTTAAAAAATACAGCGGGTCGCCGTCGACTTTAAACAGCGGTGAGTCTTTTAAAAAACTTTGTCTTGATTCTTGGTTTACAAACTCTTCGGTAAATAGACAAAACCAGCCTGCCTGTTCAGGCGAATTAATTTCCCATGCATAGGGAACCATTGGGTTTGAAAACAGTAAAGCAGGGCGGTCGACTCGTATCCAGCGGTTGGCGTAGTGAAGTTCACCTGTGCCTAAAACCAGTGAAATTTTATAATAATCACGGCGGCTATAAGGTGTGAGGAACGAGCAGGCATCGCGTTGGAACACGTTAAAATGACCAAACGAAGTGGATGGAACCGAGTAATCGCTATCTCTGGTTAAAGAAAAGCGGCGATAAAAATCATGTATGGTTTCCATGTCTTTGCCTGCATGCGTTATCAATTTATTTAAAGTTATAAAATTCAAACTTTATTTACTGTAGCTTTTATTTATAGCGTGATCAATCAGGTCATTTCAGCAGTTTTGAAAATGAATGATAAATTAACAATGAAAAAATGAGCCAATAGAAATAAAAATATTTTATAAATTAATAATATATGAGCGTTGACACTTAAAAACTTGAGAATTATTCTTTGTCTGCAAACTACTCTAGGGTAGAACGATAAGGGGACACCTTCGAGTGTGCTGGTGCTGTACCCAGTCTGCTAACCCCTTTCGTTTTGCCACCATTCTATGGTAGAGCGATAAGGGGACACTTTCGAGTGTACTGGTTCTGTGTGTCCAGTCTGCTAACCTCTTTTCGTTCTGCCACCAATTTTACTATTATGATGATATCATTAAATTTAAGTTGAAGGTCTTTTTAGCTTAAATATCTAATTGAATAAACAACAATAATTATTTAACCAATTTCTATTCAACCTTACATTGACACTCCAAAACACGCGGATTATCCTTTGCCTGCTGGCCACATTGCCAGTCGATTTTGACAGATCGATATAACACACAAGACATCAAAAAGTTCTCTTTTTGGTGGCGAACTCGTTCGTCCCCCTTCGTAGCGGTAGGGCGAGGGAGGGACGCCTTGTGCGTGCTGATTCTTGTGTGTCAGTCTGTCAACCTTCTCTCGTTCTACCACCATCATTTGACAGTGATCGGGTAGAACTCCTTTACACACAAGGAGTCCGCACATGCGCACTATTTCATCTCTCTCATTGGCAACCATTGCCAAAATCTTTGACTCTATACCCAACTGGTCTTTAAAACGGTTTAACCGACTCTAGGTTTTAAGCCATAGGTCATTACGACTAAAAAATCATAGCAACAATAAAACCTGAGATAGGCGAGCACACCTTTTTGTGCGGCTTTTGCATGCCTGTTTTTAGCGCTCAATTTAAGAGTGACGGCATTCCTATCTCTTTTATTTACAACAAAAAATTATTTTAAACGGTATACATGAAAAATTTAGAAGCTTCCTTTCGAGCGACGCGAGCGCTATACACAGCAGCAGAGTTATTTAAACAACATGGCTTCAACAAGGTCGGGGTGGACCGAATTGTTCGCGAGGCCAAAATGACTAAAGCCACCTTTTACAACTACTTTCACTCCAAAGAAAGACTGATTGAAATGTGTTTGTTGGTTCAAAAGGAACAGTTAAAAGAAAAAGTGCGGTCGGTAAGCGAGGCTCGCCAATATCCAGATTTGGTTCATCAACTCAGGCAAATTTACCTTTTACATGCTGACCTAAAAGGTGCCTATTACCTTTTGTTTAAAGCGATTTTTGAAATTAAAAAGCTTTATCCAAATGCCTATCAAACTGCACTCAGATATAGGCGCTGGCTTAAAAATGAAATTTTTTGGGTACTGAGGGAATCTAAAAAAAGAGCCACATATGAAGAGTCTGATATTTTTGTATTTATGATTGATGGCGCGATTTTTGGACTTTTATGTTCAGATCAGGCAAAGGACAGAGATACATTGCTTGAGTATTTTTTAAGGCGGGTTTGATGGAGGGAAGGCCCGACGGGAGTTGGGCTTTAGCGTAATTAAAAAGAAATTTTAAATAGCAAACAGATTAAAGATAAATATTTTCGCTATACGAGAGGTTATTATTTAATTCATTAAATTTAAATAGCTCTCATATATTATTGATTAATTATAAAGGTTAGAAAAAACTATTTTATTTAAGGTTAGACATGAATAACTTCAAAATTCTTTTCATTACTATAGGACTAATGTTTTCAATGAATTTATTTGCTAATCCAATGTTCTCAGATGACCTATTAAAGAGAGCTACAAATGGCGATACATCAGCTCAACTAGAGTTAGCAGATGTTTATATATATGGATGGGGTATCGAAGAGAATGAAACTCAAGCGGAATACTGGGCAACTAAATCAGCCGAAAGCGGTAATGTAAAAGCAATGCAATGGCTCGGTGAGGGATATGCGACTTACGCTGGTCTTGTTGGAGATATGGATCCAACAGATGCTGATGAACATTATAAAAAAGCTTTTAAGTGGTTTTCCAAAGGAACTCAACTAAATGATGCAGATTGTATGGTTGGTTTAGCTAACTTATATAGTAACGGTGACGGAGTTGAGAAGGATACTAAAAAAGCCTTAGAGCTACGTAAAAAAGCTGCTGCTCTTGGTAATAAAGAGGCTATGAGAGATATTGCCTTTATGTATAAATATGGATTGGGCGTAGAGAAAAATTTAGAGACTGCAAAATTTTGGAGTGAGAAAGGAAAGATTTAATAGTTTTATATTTTATATCGAGTTCCATTTTATTTGAGAATGGAAAGACCTAAATCTCTAGTTTTAGGTCTTTAAAAAGGAAAGTTTCTAATGAAGCATAAATTAATAATTATTTTTTCAATTATTTTTGTACTTATAGGTTGTGGAAAGAAATATAAAATTTCTCCTGAGAGTTTACCTGTCGCTCATATTAATCAAGAATACCAACAAATTATTAAGATTTCTGGAGGAAAGGTTATAGATAAATACGCTGAATTAGAAACAAATATTCCAGAAAATCTAGGCGTTACCGTTAAACCTGTTGATGACTTGGATGGATATAATGTTATACAAATCAAAGGAACCCCTAAACACAAAGGAGAATATAGAATTCATATAAGAGCTGATTTCTATGCAGGTGGTGGTGCTGAAATTGACAAGACATATAGCTTTATTGTTCAGGATTAAAAATTATCGCAGAGTCGGGAAATAGCAAAGTAGAGAAGTTGGTAATGACGGTAAAATTTAAACAATATTTCCTAATCTTTATTTTTGGATTATTACTTTCCGCTTGTCAGCCAACATCAGAACATAATGAGAATTTGACTTTGAATCAGCAAGCCTACACTTTGCATATGGGTGAACAAGGTATTCAAGATTTTTCAAAATATAGTGATGGCAATGTAGATAATCATCCAGCTGGTGTTAGCTTTAGAGAACTTCAATTTTCTCCTCCTAATTTAGGAAAATTAATTATAGATAATGGTCCTAACAGTTTGTTAATAGAGCATGTTTTCTCTGTACTAGGTACTCAATATGACAAAAATGAAGGGATCCAAGTTTTAGATATTGATGCTGGCCTCACAAAAGAAGAATTTGCTACCCCAGAGCAGGTTTATCAAAGCTATGTAGCTTTAATGAAACGTATTAATCAGGCTGGTTGGAAAAACTATTTCTTTACAGATGCTCCGCGTATCGCTAAAGAAGATAATATTAAGCATCTATCGAAAAGTCGTGATGTCATTGACCCGAGTTATATTTTTAGCTTTGAGGAGTGGAAAAATATAATAAACAACAGCCCGACAAAATCATTGGGTTATAGGTTGTATGCTAATGGGGTTATTTTAGATATCAGTTTAAAAAGAACAGCTAAGAATGAGCGGAATGAAGAATAATATATGCTTAGATTTAGCTTTCAGAGTGTGCGATACAATGAAAGAGACTCAATTCCTGACTCTGATAAAATGACATCTAGTGAATTCGAGCAAGCGTTTAAAAAAAGATTAATTGAAAATAAAAAATATCGGGAAAAGGAAGAAAGAAAAGCTAAGGCTGAGGGTTATCATATCGATGAAGAATATATAGATCCTGATGTTTGGCCTTATGTTAAGTAATTAATTTTTAAGTTTAAAATAATGAAAAGGCTTAAATTTAAGCCTTTTCGAATAACTCTAATTACCGCTCATTTAAAACCAACTGTTTAATCTTAACTGCCTTCTCGAAGTGATCTAGCTTGTGTACCATAATCCACCAATGCGCTGCTTCCATCAGTAACTCAGGGTTATCATTCTTATTTTTAAAAAAAGCATAAAAAGATAGACCGACATTGTCTCCCTTCTTTTCAATTTTCTCGTCGCATCCCTTAATAAAAATTTCTCTTAATTCATTTCTCATATTTAGTATCACTTCAAGTCTATAAAATTAAGAATTCATATTCCGCTCGCCCCAATCACACATCATATCTAACAAAGGAATTAAAGATTGTCCTTTTTCTGAAAGTCGATACTCAACCTTTGGCGGAATTTGAGGATATTCCTTGCGTGTAATCAGTCCATCTCTTTCCAATTCTTTAAGTGTATTGCTGAGTGTTCTAAACGAAATATTACCAATGCAGCGTTGCATCTCATTAAAACGCATGACATTTTTTTCATACAGCCAGTACATAATAATCATTTTATATTTGCCATTAATTAAAGAAAGAGTGTATCCAAAACCTGTTTCTTCTAATGGCGTATGTGATGGAACGCATTCAGTCATTTTTAAAATCCACACAATATTTTAGTATAGTATATAACACAAATTACCGTACTTATATTTAGGAAAGCACACTTCTATAATCGATTTATCAACTTTTCGATAAGAGTGTTTTCATAATGAAAAAGACATTAGTCATTGTTACTCATCCCCACATAGACCAGTCTGTTGTAAATAAAAGATGGGTAGAGGAACTAGAAAAACACCCAGACCAATTTACAGTTCACCAAATTTATCAAGCCTACCCAGATGGGGTGATTGATGTTGCCAAAGAGCAAGCGCTGGTCGAAGAACACGAAAATTTAGTTTTTCAATTTCCAGTGTATTGGTTTAACTGCCCGCCGCTTCTGAAACAATGGCTTGATGAAGTTTTGACTTATGGTTGGGCGTATGGTTCAACAGGTGACAAGCTTAAAAATAAGAAATTTATGTTGGCTGTGTCTGCTGGTGTAAAAGAAAAAGTTTATTCAGAGTATGGTGAATATAAGCTTTCTTTAGAGCAGATTTTTACTCCATTTAAGCTAACAGCTTTATATATTGGAGCGGACTATCAACCACTTCATGCATTTTATGGTTTAGATACCAATCCATCAGAAGATGATGATATTCCGACGCACCAAGATATAGAAAATAATGCGATTGAGTATGTTCAGAAGTTATTAGCGTTGTCTGAGTAATTTTTAAGGTAGGGAGGCCTAAGCGTGAGAGTTTGGGTCTTTTAAAAGTGAAAAATAGTTTTGCTATCTTTCTGATTTTCGATAAGTCATTTGCAAAAATCAAATTTGTCTATAAGTTGAAAATACAATAATACGTCTTTGGAAAAAATTATGAATATCGCGCCTTTTCCATTTCAAATTACAAACTGGGAAGAAATTGAAGTCACTGAATATAGCGGTGAAACTGGAAAAGCTTATTGGAAAACTCAATTTTTTGGTGAAGAAACAAATAAAATTAGAGTAAGACTTGTCGAGTACTCAGCAAACTACTTGGCTGACCATTGGTGTGAAAAAGGGCACATACTATTTTGCCTAGAAGGTGAGCTAGAAAGTAGATTGAAAGACGGACGAACATTTACTTTAACGTCAGGCATGAGTTATCAAGTAGGAGATAATTCAGAGCCACACCAGTCTTTTAGCCTGAATGGTGCGAAGTTACTTATTGTTGATTAGATTGTCTTTATTTAGATTTATTAAAAAAGTGCAATAAAAAAGACCTAAATCAAAACGATTTAGGTCTTTTTTGAATTCTGGCGGTGAGAGAGGGATTCGAACCCTCGATACGCGCAAACGTATACACACTTTCCAGGCGTGCTCCTTCAGCCACTCGGACACCTCACCAAGGCGTGCGATAGTAACTAAAAAAACGAGTTCTGCCAAGTTGTAGTCAAACAGATTTGCAGAAAAACTTTTTAGCTAGTGATAATATTGCGGCATACAACGTTCTATTTTGAAGACAACATATGCAAAGCACTGCAAAAAAAGCCGGATTGTCAGTGATGACACTGGCAGCCTTAGGGGTGGTCTTTGGAGACATTGGAACAAGTCCATTGTATGCCATACGTGAGTGTTTCAGAACGGGGCATATGCCAATTAACGAAGCATCTGTTTTAGGTATATTGTCACTGATTTTTTGGTGTATGAATTTAAGTATCAGCTATAAATATGTTTCCGTAATTATGCGTGCTGATAACAATGGTGAAGGGGGGATCATATCGCTGTTGGCGTTAAATCTTCGCTCTACAGTCTTTTCAGATAAAAATAAGATCTATCTCATTGCCCTTGGTTTTATTGGCGCATCCTTATTTTTTGGCGATGGAATCATTACACCTGCAATTTCTGTACTCTCTGCGATTGAAGGTTTGAGTTTAATTACACCTGCTTTAGATCAATGGCTAGTTCCAATTGCATTAGGAATTTTAACCGCACTGTTTATGGTACAGCGACATGGTACAGCGACAATGGGGAAATTCTTTGGTCCAATTACCTTACTTTGGTTTATTTCTATCGGCTTGATTGGTCTATGGAGTATTATCCAAACACCATATGTATTGATGATGATAAATCCATACTGGGCACTGAATTTCGTGTTTGAACAACCAGCCGTTGCTTTTATCACCATGGGTGCTGTTGTACTGACGATGACAGGTGGCGAGGCGCTATATGCTGATATGGGACACTTTGGACGTATGCCAATTAAATTGGCATGGTTCATTATTGTATTACCATGTCTATTGTTGAATTATGCGGGTCAAGGCGCATTGTTATTGCGTAATCCTCAAGCGATTGAAAATCCATTCTATATTTTAGTTCCAGAATGGGCTTTGTTCCCGATGATTGGATTAGCCACAGCTGCGGCAGTGATTGCTTCACAAGCCGTGATTACAGGTGTATTTTCGGTTGCTAATCAGGCAATTCAATTGCGTTATTTACCTCGATTGACAGTTCACCATACATCGGACGTAGAGCAAGGGCAGATTTATCTACCTTTTATTAATTGGGTATTATTTATTTCTGTCTTGATTCTGATTTTACTTTTTGAAAGTAGTGCAGAGCTTGCTAGTGCATATGGTGTCGCGGTTACCATGACCATGTTATGTGGTACGATTTTAATCTCAACATTGGCTTATGGGGTTTGGCGTTGGGCGTGGTGGAAAGTCGCATTATTTACTATTCCATTCTTATTCCTTGATTTAGTTTTTGTTACATCAACATCGCTTAAAATTTTAGCTGGTGGATGGGTGCCAATTCTAATAGGTGTCGTGGTTTATACGATTTTGATGACATGGAAACGTGGGCGTGAAATCGTATATAAGCGTATGGAAACCAATGCATTACCGATCGATTTATTCATAAAAAGCATTGGGATGAGTAAAGAGACACATTTTGTTCCTGGTGAAGCAATCTTTTTAACAGGTACTCCAAATATTGTTCCACATGCAATGTTGCATAATATTAAACATAATAAAGTGCTGCACAATCGTAATGTAATGCTCACGGTATATACTCAGGATATTCCTTATGTAGCTGCGGCTGACCGCTTAAAAGTAGAGAAACTTGATGATCATTTCTATCGCATCTTTGTTTACTATGGTTTTAAGGATCAACCGAATATTCCAAATGCTTTGGAACAAGCTTATAAAGAGCTAGATTTTGAATTTGATATGATGCAAATGAGTTTCTTTATTTCAAGAGACCGTATTGTGCATACAGTGGGTGAAGGTATGTCTCCATGGAGAGAGAAACTATTTATCTCTATGCAGCGTAATACTAGTCCAGTGAGTGATTTCTACCAAATTCCAACCAACCGTGTGGTTGAGTTAGGTAGCCAAATCGAAATATAAAAACTGATGTAATAAAAAAACCAAGACAGATGTCTTGGTTTTTTTATGGCTCTGATTATTGAGCTTGTTGCATTGGTGCATCTGCTGGTAAAGCACCATCTTTTGCCATCGGATCTGCCGACTGATTTGGAGCTGCCGGAGGCGGTGGTGTGTTTGGATCTTGTGGCGCTGGAGGCGCTTGATTTGGTGCAGGTGGTACTGCATCAGTTGGTGCTGCTGGTGGCGCCATTTCACCACCTGTAGGCGCTGCATTTGTTGGTGCAGCAGAAACTTGCTGTACTTGTCCGCTATTGACTAAATCGCTAATAGAACCAGGTTGGCCATTTACAGTGGTAGTAACTTTCACTTTAGACAAACTTTCTAAAGTATCTCCTGGCTGGACTGCTGGCTCAGCTAATGCTGCCATACTACACAATCCTGTGATTACGCCAATACCAATAATCTTTGAATGGATCATTAAGTGGACTCCGATTATATTTTTATCCAAATTTGTGGAGCTAACCATGTCATAAGCCATAAGTGCTTTTCAACGAAAGATACGCAATTGACGTAATTCAATAGCCAAAGCCTCTCATAATTCCAACAGATTGTTACGTAAGGGGAAATAGAGTTACAAAAAAGATGACCATGTTTTAACCATATGAAAGATAAGAGATATACTTAAAAAAGCAGGATTGTTAAGCTGCGTCTGGACAGTAGTATTGATAGAAACATGGCAAGTAAAAAACGCAGTAAAGGCAAAAATTCATTCTCTCTAAGTGAGCATTTTGGCAAGATTATTCTTGCTTGTATTGCAGCCGGAAGCTTTGCAATTGCTTTCGGTAGTGAAAAGATTTCGCAGTGGTTTTCGCCTTTAAGTACTAACTCGACTTGTCTTAACCAGTTTTATCGAGAAGTTCCGCCTGCTTTAAATAAAGACAGTCTAAAAAAAGACAGCTATCCACTGTGCTTTAACGGTTTTAATGTCCTCTATTCAGGCATTTCTAAAACACCATTATGGTCGGCTGAGCATTTAAATGCAGAACGTTTGAGTGTCAAAATTAAACGTGAAGATAACTTCCATGAAGAAACGCGTGTTCCTCAAAAGCATCGGGCACTGTTAAGTGACTATCGCGGTTCAGGCTATGACCGTGGGCATATGGCACCTAATGGTGATATGTCAAATAAAGAATCCCAATCTGATAGTTTCTCGCTCAGTAACATGGTGCCGCAAGCACCAAAAAATAACCAAGAAGTCTGGCGTAAGCTCGAAGAAGCGACCCGTGCTATTGCCACTAAACAAAAACAAGATGTTTATGTGGTGACAGGCCCTGTTTTTGAAGGCAAACGTCTTAAAACGATTGGGCAGGGTGTGATTGTACCAACCGCAGTTTATAAAGCGGTCTATATGCCAAAAACTGGCGCGATCGGGGCTTATTACGCACCTAACAATAACTCTCTACAAGTAAAAGTCGTGAGTGTTTGCTACCTTGAGGAGCGCTTAGGCGTTAACCTATTCCCGCAATTAACCGAGCAACAAAAGCGTAATGTCTATCGCCTACCTTTAACAGCGAGTCAAGTTAAGGCAAATCAAAAGTTAGACTATTTACACTGGGATGGTGAAAGTCAGTGTGAACAAGACTTAAATGCCGAACAAATTCAAGCGTTACAAGACCAGTTTAAAAAGCAAAAAAGTGGCTCTACAGAACCGATGGAAGCAAAAGTTCCAACGATTGACGAAGAAACACGCCAAGCTATTGTGAAGCAACTGGTTGAAGCATTGGTGAACTACTTCTTGCAAATAATGAAATAAGCAGCTTTTTTTGATTGTTATTGCAACATCGTAATTATTTAAAATAGAATCCATAGACAGATCTGTCTATGGATTCTATTTTAATAAGGACAATAACAATGTTTGCCTCGATGTTTCTTTTTTCATTTGCAATGTCTATTACCCCAGGCCCAGTCAATACTGTCATTTTATCGACCAGTTTAAATCATGGTTTAAAAAGATCGATTCCCTATATTTCAGGGGCCACGATTGGTTTTACCTTACTTTTAATTTTTATGGCATTTGGTCTTCAGAGTTTATTAACTCAGTTTCCTGTTGTATTAAAAATTCTTGCAGTTTGTGGAACGCTATTTGTTTGTTATATCGGGATTAAAATTATTCTTTCTGCTGCAAATATTTCTATTTCCAATGTTCCTGCAGAGCAAATGATTATTCCTAATTTTAAAGATGGTTTCTTGTTACAGTGGCTGAATCCCAAAGCGTGGTTGGCTTGTGTGTCAGGCATTACCATGTTTACTAGCATTGAAAACCCAGAGTCGTTGCCGATCTTTATCGTTATTTATTTTTTCACTTGCTACGCGTGTTTGTTCTTTTGGGGACTATGTGGTGATAAATTTTCAGTGGTGCTTAATCAGGGCAACCGGTTGAAATATTTTAATATCTTAATGGGCGCTTTCTTAATTTTATCGGCACTTTTAATTTTGATCGATTTTTTTTAAATTGATCGTATTACACTGTGAATATATAACAACGAGACAACACATATGTTTAAGCCATTTGAAAAGGGTACAGAGTCTTCATCAATTGAAGATTTAACATTAGAAAATGATGTCGATTGCGTCAGTATTTATGGCAATTTGCAAATTACCAAAGACAAAGTCGGGTTAGAACAGGCAAAGGCTTTACAGAGCTTTTTAAACGATGTAGTTGCAGCTTTGGAAAAAGAAGAATTACCTGAGAAAATTGAACGTCCAGCTGAACAAGAAATTAATAATCCGTTTTTATAATTTATGCATGCTATGCGTGATGTTTAGCATGGTCATGTTGCAATACAGTCTTTAATACCACGTTAAATTTTATTAATTGTGTATAGACATTTTTTACTTTTGAAAGCCCAAAAGTAAACAAAAGGCTTTGTTGATCAGAGGGTACATCCATGTACCCCTGCTCAACAGGTGACATCCATGTCACCCTCCGCGATAGTAGATTGAGTCTAGGTAAAGTTAATCTTTATCTCCAGCAACCACCTTATAAATAATTGCCCCAATCACAGCCCCTAAAATCGGCGCCACCCAGAACAACCACAACTGACTTAATGCAGCCGTTTCAGCAAAGAACGCAACACCTGTACTACGTGCAGGGTTTACCGAAGTGTTCGTGACTGGAATACTGATTAAGTGAATGAGTGTTAAGCCTAAACCAATCGCAATAGGAGCGAAGCCAGCAGGCGCGCGGCGATCGGTTGCACCTAAAATAATGATTAAGAAGAAAGCTGTAAGTACTACTTCAATAATGAAAGCTGAACTTAAGCCAAACTTGTTTGGTGATAAATCTCCAAAACCATTTGAAGCAAAACCACCAACACCACTAAAGCCTGCTTGGCCTTGAGCAATAATATAGAGAACAAATGCAGCAGCAGTTGCACCGACCACTTGAGCAACGATATAGGGAATTAAATCTTTAACATCAAAGCGGCCACCGACCCAAAGGCCAACACTTACCGCGGGATTAAAATGTCCACCTGAGATATGCCCTAGAGCATAAGCACCTGTGAGTACGGTTAAACCAAAGGCAAGGGCTACACCTGCAAAGCCAATACCAAGTTCAGGGAAAGCTGCGGCTAATACTGCGCTACCACAACCACCAAAGACTAGCCAAAACGTACCTAGAAATTCAGCAAAATATTTATTCATTGTGATTACTCATCTATTTAATCTATTTTAATTAATGTGAAATACGTCACAGAAATTTGAAGCATGTGACTATATGAAATTTTTGTTTTCAGTGTTGTTTTAATCAAGAAAAGATTTGTAAGTTTTGGTAGGTTATTCTTTGTTTAAAAGTTGATCTCTCCATTGTTGCGGTGTTTGATGAGTCCAATGTTTAAATGCTCTCTGGAAGGCACTTTGTTCTGAATAACAAAGCAAAAGCGCAATCTCTTGTAGGCTTAAATGTGGGTTTTTTAAATACTCGGTTGCAAGCATAAATCGCACTTGCTGAACGCGTTCCTGAAAGGTGGTGCCTTGTTGCTGTAAGTGTCTTTGGAGTTGTCGAATTGACAGACCTAATTGAGCAGCAATATGTTCAATTTGATATTGATTCTTTTGTAGACCAGTCAAAATCGAATGCTGTAAACGCTGATCAAGTTGGGTCGAATTTGGTAATTGTTCTAAAAGTGCTTGTGCTTGCTGAACCAATAGTTGCTGTAAGGTGTGGTCGGCGCTGCTAAGTGGCTTATGAATTTCTGTAATTGGAATGAGTAACTCTGTACGCGGCTGGCTAAAACGAACGGGACATTGAAAATATTGTTCATAGACTCTGATATTTTTAGGGGCAGCATTTAAGAAACGCACTTCATGTAAATGCACGTCTTCATGAGACATAAAAAGACGTAAGAACTGAATCACCAACGCAATCGCGATTTCATCGGTAAGCTGGGTAGGGTGTAGCTCGGTCGCTTCCCAGCGAATAGAACCATACCGCCCCTGTAGCTCAACCACTAAAGGGCTACCGTCATAAATCAGACGATGAAAATCATGATAGCGAATTAAGGCTTCACCTAAGTTATCGCAAGAGAGCGCGAGATAGGCAATAATCCCTAAGTGTTTGGGTTGTACATATTTGGCAATTTCTAGCCCTAAACCCGGCTTCGGGTCTAGTTTATAAATCACTTCTAATAGGTCACGCCAAACCACATAGTCAAATCGTTCCAGATTTTGAATTTGTTCTAATTGTTCTGGAATAGCTAATTCATTGGCTTCGCAATAAGCTTTTAAAAGATGCCCCAGTCCTCCATACACTGAGCCTGTATAATTTTTTAGTTGTGGCATCCCTAACCACCTCTTTCTTGTCGTGATTTGTCAATGAAACCATTAATTCTGGTCAATACCTAGCATAACGAATTTTATATGCTGAATAAAAAGAAAAAAGGAGTTAGGTGATGTTAAAAGGGTTTATTGCAGGAATTGCAGTTGCGAATGCATTTGAATGGGTAGCGCACAAATATATTTTACATGGTGTACACCGTGCTGGAAAACCACGTTATAGCCCAGTGCCAAAAAGCATGGAATCTCATTGGGCACACCATCGTGAAGTCCGCAAACAACAATTTCATGATGATTGCTATGTGGAAGGCGTGGGAAACTGGCGAACTAAAAATGAGTTAATTTCGCTTGCTGTGGTGGCAACCGTTTCAAGTGCAATTTTTTACCCTTTTTCAAAAGGTATGGCACTCGCAGCTTGGTACAGTGCTGGAAATTATTATTATATTCATCGCCGTGCACATTTAGAGCCTGACTGGGCAAAGCGTAAAATTCCATGGCATTACGACCACCATATGAACTCTAATCAAGACGCTAATTGGTGTGTGACCAAACCTTGGTTTGACTATGTAATGGGAACACGGGTGGTGTCGTCGGCAGATTTAAAAGAACAAAATCCTTTGGGTATACGGTTACCTACTGCGCTTGCTAGACCATTGTCTCAAGCTATAGAAAAAATTTTTCCTGCAAAATGGGTCGAGAAAAAAGAAAAGCCTCAATTGGTTAGTGACATAAATGCGGTAGATGGCGCTGCATAAAAAAATAAAGGGGCATGTCGCCCCTTTAAATATCAATAAGTTTACAAGCGCATTTCGATGCCTTGTTCAGCTAAATATTGTTTAGCTTCTGGAATGGTGAACTGACCAAAGTGGAAAATACTTGCTGCCAATACTGCATCGGCACCACCTTGTAAAATACCGTCTGCAAGATGTTGTAAGTTGCCCACACCACCTGAAGCGATCGTTGGAATGGTAACGCGGTCATTAATGGCACGCATTAACGCAATATCATAACCCGCTTTAGTACCGTCGGCATCCATACTGGTAATTAGTAATTCGCCCGCACCATAGTCAGCCATTTTTACAGCCCATTCAATGGCATCAATACCTGTTGGTTTACGTCCACCGTGAGTAAAGATTTCCCATTTGTTATCGCCAGTTTTTTTGGCATCAATCGCAACCACAATGCATTGTGCGCCAAAGTGCTGAGAAGCTTCTTGAACAAATTCCGGATTAAATACGGCAGCCGAGTTAATACTCACTTTATCTGCACCTGCATTTAATAACGCACGAATATCTTCAACCTTACGTACACCACCACCGACAGTTAATGGCACAAATACAGTCTCGGCCATACGCTCAACAGTACGGTAAGTGGTATCGCGTCCATGATGTGTAGCGGTAATGTCTAAGAAAGTAATTTCGTCTGCACCTTGTTCGTTATAGCGACGTGCCACTTCAACAGGGTCGCCAGCATCACGAATATCGAGGAATTGAACGCCTTTAACTACGCGTCCGTTATCAACGTCTAGGCAAGGAATAATACGTTTAGCAAGCATAGCTTTTTCCAAAAATAATCGCCGTTGGTGAAAGTTCCTACACAGGCGCTACACCTTCATGGAGGGAAGAGGTATTCTATCAAACTTCACAGATGTTTTTTGCAGGTTTTCCATGTCGGTTTATACCCCGTTGAGTTTAGATGAAGTTCGCACCTTTGCTGCACCTTATGGATTAGAGGTGTTGGAGCTGAACCCAATTCAGGGAGGTATTCAAAACACCAATTATTTTCTGGTTGATGTAAACCGCAAACAATATGTACTCACCGTATTTGAAGAGTTAGATGCACAAGGTGCAGGCGAACTCATTCCTGTGCTTGAGCAATTAGGTACTCATGATGTACCCGTTGCCGTGCCATTAAAGCACAGTGGCCAAGCGGTTCATGTGATTGCAGACAAGCCTGCACAAATTGCACCACGTTTAATGGGGCACCATCCCATGCAAACTACAGTAGCTCAAGTTGCTGCAATTGCAGATGCACAGGCGAAGTTACATGTAGCTTTACAAGATTTTCCGCTTGAACGTGAATATCGCCGTGATCATCAATATTGGACAGGTGTTGCAGAGCAGCTTAAACCAAGCATGACTCAAGATGACCAAACTTTACTTGAGCAGGTCTATCAAGCTTTTAATGCGAAAACAGCGCAGTATTCAAATCGACCAACAGGTTTTATTCACTCTGATTTGTTCCGTGACAATACCTTGTTTGAAGGTGAGCAATTACAAGGTATCCTAGATTTTTATGAGTTAAATCAAGATGAACTGCTATTTGATATTGCGATTACTATCAATGATTTTTGTACCGAATATCCAGCAGCACACTTAAACTCAGACAAAGTCGCAGCTTACTTAGCGGCATACCAAAAAGTTCGTGCGCTTACAACAGATGAGCTAGCATGTTTAGATGTATTCTTGGCAATGGCAGCATGCCGTTTTTGGTCAATGCGTTTGCAAGTTGCTCAAAAAAATAAAGAAGAAGGACGTACCGGTGATGACATTTTGCAAAAAGACCCGCAAGAAATGCGAGCAATGATGCAAGATCGTTTAAGCCATGTAAAAGCATAAAAGGGAATGAAGATGCGAGATCAGGGGCGTTTAGTCGAATGGTTCGACGAAAAAGGATATGGCTTTATTCAGCCAGATGATGCTGAAAAAGAGCGAGTCTTTTTGCATATCAAAGATTTTGCACGCCCCGGACCTCGGCCAATTATTGGCTGTGCACTGGAATATCGGGTGATTCTCGACGAAAGAGGCCGTTTTCGTGCTCAGCAGGTCACTTATTTAAAGGCATCTCAAACTCGGAAAGCTTCAAAAACTGCAAAAGCAGAATCTTCATTTCAAGCCAGCCCGTTGTCTGTAATGCAAATGGGGATTGTGTTTTATTTCGTTTTAATGGGCATTATGAGTTTTATTCATGTTCTGCCAGCTTATACTTTATTGTTCGTCTTAATGATGAATGTGTTGAGTTATTGGCTTTATTCACAAGACAAAGAAGCCGCACAATTAGGTAATCGCCGTGTACCTGAACAAACATTGCACATTGTTAGCTTTCTAGGAGGTTGGCCAGCTGCATGGTGGGCACAACAAAAACTGAGACATAAAACACAAAAACAACCCTTTCGTAAGATTTATTTTTGTACCATATTCTTTCATTTACTTTTGATTTTGTGGCTAATTTCTCCCTTAAATGTATTGCGTGGCTCATAAAAGTAAATCGTTTTATTAAACTTGAGAGGTATAAAAATGAATAGTTCTATCGACCAAGATCCAAATCGTACTTTAACACTTATTTTATATGTACTTTATATTGTTGCCATTTTTACAGGCGGCTTACTTGCGGTTATTGCTTTAATTATTAACTACGTAAAACGTTCTGATGTACAAGGCTCGATTTTTGCGAGCCACTTTACATGGCAAATCAGAACATTCTGGTGGTATCTCGCTTGGAATATTATTGCCTTTTTGCCGTTTATTTTCTTGTTCTTTACGGGCGAAAATACTGACCTATTTGCAGGCGTTGCCATTTCATCGACCGTATTCTGTGTGGGTGTAATTGGTGCTGCATGGATTTGGATTGTATATCGTGCAATTCGTGGATTGATTGCGTTAAATGATAACCGTCCGATGTATCAATAAATCATGATTATTGAACATGTGTATCTGAGTATAAAGTCTGGGCAAAGTGAAGCATTTCTTAAAGCATTCGAGCAGGCTAAACATATTGTTTATCCAATGGAAGGCTTTAATGCTGTCCAATTGATTAAGCATGCAAAAGATCCCCATCATTATATTTTAATGATTTTCTGGGATGAAATTGAAAACCATACAGAAGGGTTTAGAAAGTCTGAGGCTTATCAGGAATGGAAGACTTTGCTCCATCCATTTTATGACCCAATGCCGACGGTTGAGTACTATCAACCGTGTACGTTATTGAAGAAAAAATGATAGATAGTAAAAAAGAGAGCATTAAGCTCTCTTTTTTATTCTTGAACACTTTTATTTTTCTTAATCGGCAGTTTAATTTTTAACTCACTGATTAAAACACCTAAGACCACTAACGCACCCCCAAAAAGGGCAATCAATGGCAAACGCTCACCGGCAATTCTGCCAATAATGCCCGCCCAAACGGGTTCGCCTGCATAGATAATTGCAGCGCGTGAAGGATCAACCACACGTTGAGCCCAGTTCATAACAAATTGAATGAGCGCACTCGCTAAACCTAATGCAACAGCAATGAGTACTAGGGGCCATGAAAATGCAGGAATCGTATGTTCACCTACCATAGGCATGATGGCGAAAGAAAGTAGAGACGCCACACCAAGTTGAATGATTGTGACACGGCGTAAATTTACCTTTCCGGCAAAGTAGCTAATAAAAATAATTTCTAAAGCAATCGCAAAGGCGCCGAGTACTGTTAAAAGCTGTCCAAAACTTAAGGAAATTTGCTTAAAGCCATTTCCCGTCAATAAAACAAGACCAGTAAAAGCCAGAGCTGCTCCCACCCAAGTCATGATGTGTGGAGTTTTTCTAAAGATGAGCCACATTAAAATAGGAACAAGTGGAACATATAGCGCTGTTAAAAATGCTGATTCACTACTCGGAATGGTTTGTAGGCCAATGGTCTGGGTGCCGTATCCTGCCGCAATCACAAGACCAATCGCGCAACCCGCACCTAAGTCTTTTAACGTAACACCTTTCATACTTTTTAATGAAATAAGAAGCAAAGTAAGAGCCGCGACAGCAAAACGGCAACCTACAAAAAACATAGGCGATGAAAAATTCAGTGCATACTGCACAGTAAGAAATGTTCCACCCCAAATGATCGTAATCAAAATGAGTGCTAACTGTGGGGCTTTGCTTGAACTCAGAGAAATTGGCGACATACTCAAATTAATATTAATTGTGCAATATACTGCACATATTGCGCTATTCTTTTGTTTTGTGCAATATATTGCTCAAATTTTCTTATTGATCCATTCTATGAGCCAGTCGAGTACCGTTTTACAGCACGTAGGCACAAATATTCGTTCCTTAAGAGATGAGCGAGATTTGAGCCAGCAAGATTTGGCAGATCAGGCCGGAGTCAGTAGACGTACCATTGCTGCTTTGGAAACAGGGCAAGTCAATATTAGCTTAGCTAAACTCGATGCAATTGCGGCAGTGTTGGGCGTCGATTTTAGAACGATTGTGAGTGCACCTGAGCACAAAGAACAAGCTTTGGTCAATGCACTGGCTTGGCAAGGTGAAAAAGAAGAAAGCAGAGCAACCTTACTCGCTTCAGTTCCATCTCGTTCCCAAGTTGAACTTTGGATATGGTCCTTGGCTGTAGGGGAGTCTTACGTTGCGGAAGCAGATGCAGATGGATGGCAGGAAATTATTTACGTACTAGAAGGTGAATTGACCATACAATTTACTGACAGCAAAAAAATAATATCTGCTGGTTCGTCTTTTATTTTTGAAAGTTCTGTTACTTATACCTATATCAATAGTGGTAACCAAGTGCTTAAATTTACTCGTAATGTGGTGTATTGATTTGGAATATATTTTCATGACAGCAATAAAAAAGAGCCTAAAGCGGCTCTTTTTTTACATCTTAAAAATTAAAGACGGTTTTCATCCAACAAAAGCTGAGCTTCACGAAGATTTAAAGTACCTTCATAAATTGCGCGGCCTGTAATCGCACCTAAAATGCCCGGTTGGCCTTTTAAGTTACGAACGTCATCAAGGTTGGTTACACCACCAGAAGCAATTACTGGTAAACCTGAGTATTGAGCCAAGTTTACAGTTTGCTCAACATTTACACCTTGCATCATGCCGTCACGTGCAATGTCCGTGTAAACAATGCTAGACACGCCCGCATCTGCAAAGCGTTTCGCTAAATCAGTTGCTTTCACATCAGTAACGTTTGCCCAGCCATCAGTTGCAACCATACCATTCATGGCATCAATACCAACAATGATGTGACCAGCAAAGCGTTTACAAGCTTCTTCTACAAATTCAGGCTCTTGAACTGCTTTAGTACCGATAATGACAAAAGTCACACCAGCTTCTAAATAGTGTTCAATCGTTTCTAATGAGCGAATACCACCGCCAATTTGAATTGGTAATTCTGGCTGAGCTTTAGCAATCGCTTCAACAACAGGCTTATGAATAGGCGTACCTGCGAAAGCACCATTCAAATCAACCAAATGCAAACGGCGCGCACCTTCATTTACCCAATGCTGGGCAGTTGCAACCGGATCGTCAGAGAAAACGGTATCGTCTTCCATACGCCCTTGTTTTAAACGCACACATTTACCATCTTTCAGGTCAATTGCTGGAATGATTAGCATGCTTCCGCTCCTTGCTTCATCATGATTATGAAATTGTGCACATCTTAGCAAAGTATTGATCAATCGCTAAGCCTTAGAAAAGACTTTTATTACTTTACGCCTGAAGCACGGTTTGAATCGTTTGTGAAATGTGGGCGGGTAATAGTTTTTGGTTTCTGAGTTCTTCAAATACCAGTAATGCAGCATAAGCATCAGCGGCGGCATAATTTATTTGCTGAGATGTAAGTGGCTTTCGTGCCCAGTTTGAAGTCCCGACTTTTTTCGACTTTGCCAGATATTGTCCAAATAACAGTGCTACCGCTTTTTGTAGACCGATCTGCTGTTTAAAACCAAAGTGACTAAATCCTTTGGCAAGGTCAACACAACTTTCTAGCTCTATGCCTTTTTTATGAAAAATGTGCTTATCATTTTTAAGGCCAAAGCCAACTTTAATTTGTTTTTGGTTAGATAAAATGGGCTGCAAGAATTTTAAAGTCGATGAATTAACATGAAATAAATAGGCTTTTTGTGCTGTAGCAAGTTGAATCAAGTGTGGCCCAGTTGAGATTTCACCCACTTTAAATGTAGGTTTAGACTCAGAATCAAATCCCAAAATTGCAGCGTTTTTTAATTCTTCTTCAATATTTTTGCATTGCTCAAAATTTTCAATCACCACAATATTATGGTGGTTAAGATTTTCAAAAGGAGGAAGCTGCTGAATAGAGGCTTTATCAAGGAGGGCAACGGCTTCGGACATATTTAATAGCGTACAAATGAATTGGGCTATTTACTTTATATATGAATAAAGCCTAGAGGACTAGGCTTTATGAATGTCTTTAAAAATTATTGAGATTGAGAAGGTGTACCAATGACCACACTTTCGCTTTTCTCAACATAGCCTTCATAGGTCGGAGCCATGATTGTAGCAACAATGGCAAAAACAAAAGCAAGTGGAATTAGGACAATATAAATCCAGCCTAAAACGCGTTCCCAACCAGGGGTAGGGCGCTGCGGACCATAATCATTATTGCCTTCCGTACCTTTTGCCGCAAAGAGATAAATCATAAAAATGAGGTTTACGGCAGGGATCAGCATCAGTAACGATAGCCATCCTGTATTATTGCGGTCATGCAAACGGCGGATGGTAAATACAAAGCTTATATAGAGGCAAACAATATAAAGAATGGCGATAACAATCATGCCTGCCGTAGAAAGGCCTGTTAGTTCCTGACTAGATGTAAATCCAAAAGTAAAAGCGATGATGACAACAGCGATACCGATCACGAGTGAAAATAAGAATGTCCAAGCAGCATAAGAGAGTCGTCCAAAACGACCACTAGCTTTAAAGGGTGAATCTTGTTGAAGTGGCTGATTTTCAAAAGGTGAATTCATTTTGTTTTCCTGATCATTTGGTTTTATTTAAAAGTATAAATATTCAATATTTTGTTGAATAAAATATCATTCTATAAATGATTAGTTGTTATTATAAATAAAAAAAAAGATCAGGCCATCTCGACCTGATCTTTTTCAGTTTTGAATCAGATTAAATATTCCATTCCACAAAGTTTTTAAGTAACTGCAAACCAGCAGTATGACTTTTCTCTGGGTGGAATTGAGTCGCGAATAAATTATCTTTGTGAATGGCTGTGCAGAAATTCACACCATACTCACATGTGGCGGCAACTAAGCTTTCATCTTTTGGTTCGACATAGTAGCTATGTACAAAGTAGAAGCGAGCATCTTGTTCGATGTTGTTCCACATTGGATGGCTTGGGTCCATTTGGTGAACTTGGTTCCAGCCCATGTGTGGTACTTTTAAACCTTCCATTTGAGGGAAATGTTTTACTACGCCGTCAAAAATACCTAATGCGTCTACACCGCCATTTTCTTCAGAACTTTGTAGTAATGCTTGCATGCCTACGCAAATCGCAAGAACAGGTTTATTAAAAGCGGCTTTACGTACTACTTCATCGATACCTGCTTCACGCATACCTTGCATGCAGTCACGCATTGCACCAACGCCCGGAAAAACAATTTTGTCAGCTTGTGCAATTAACTTTGGGTCATTGGTTACATCGACTGTTGCACCTACATGCTCAAGTGCTTTAGCTGCTGAGTGTAGATTGCCCATGCCATAATCAAGCAATGCGATACGTGTCATTAGAGGCTACCTTTTGTCGATGCAATCGTGTTTTCTGCACGTGGATCAACTTCACATGCCATACGTAAAGCACGAGCAAGTGCTTTAAAAACACTTTCGATTTGATGATGGCTATTTTTACCTTTTAAGTTATCGATGTGTAAGGTCATAAGCGCATGGTTTACGAAGCCTTGGAAAAACTCGGAAAATAAATCGACATCAAAGGTACCGATGCGTGCACGGGTAAATGGAATATCCATGAATAAACCTGGACGACCAGATAAATCTACGACAACACGAGATAAAGCTTCGTCTAATGGTGCGTAAAAATGACCATAGCGTTTTAAACCTTTTTTATCGCCCAAAGCTTGTGCAAAAGCTTGTCCAAGCGTGATACCACAGTCTTCTACGGTGTGGTGATCATCAATCTCAAGGTCTCCGTCACAATGAATATCGATATCAAATAAGCCATGTCGCTTGATTTGATCAATCATATGGTCTAAAAATGGAACTCCAGTGTTTAGTGTGCCTTGACCAGTACCGTCGAGATTTAAACGAACTCGAATTTTGGTTTCATTGGTATTTCTAACCACTTCACTGATACGTTGCGTCATGGACACGTTCCTCAAAAAACGTCAAAAATGATTGGATGTTAACGACAATTTCGCTGTGACGAATTCGTGACAGCATCATAGTTTGCTCAGGAGGGTTAATCAATGCCTATTACCGTACATGCTTATAGTTCTCTAGATAATTCAGAGATCCGCGATCAGCTTGAGCGACTGTATGATACAAGTCCGGAGTTTGGTGACGGGCACGATGCGATTGAACAACTTGAACAAGATTTACAACAGTATACCACGCTATACACTGCCGAATTTAACACCAAAATTATAGGTGCAATTTGGTCTTCAGGACAAGGCGAAAGCAAGGTTCTTGAATATATTGTTGTGCACCCTGCTAACCGTGGTCGTGGGGTAGCTGAGCGCTTAGTTGAAGAAGCTTGCCGCATAGAAGAGTCAAAAGGTGTTAAAACTTTTGAGCCAGGCTGTGGCGCGATTCATCGCTGTTTGGCTCACATTGGTAAACTACATCACTAAAAATTTCTATTATTTTGTAGTTGTGATTTAAAAATAATCACTTGTTACAAAAAACGCGGAAGTTGCTTGACGTCTTCTTATAAACATTGTTTAATACGCCCACTTCGGCGTGATAGCTCAGTAGGTAGAGCAACGGATTGAAAATCCGTGTGTCCCCAGTTCGATCCTGGGTCTCGCCACCATTATTTGTGTTTTCAATCCCTGATCCCATCAGGGATTTTTTTTAAGTATAAAAAATACTCATTTAAATCAGAAACTCAGGATAATTGTTGACTATTGTTCTGAGATACGGCTTAATACAGGCCATCGGCGTGATAGCTCAGTAGGTAGAGCAACGGATTGAAAATCCGTGTGTCCCCAGTTCGATCCTGGGTCTCGCCACCATATTCAAAAAAGCCCCATACATAATGTATGGGGCTTTTTTCATGCCTGTTTATTTAATAATAAGATTAAGACTTTACCTGTGTATAAATCTCATTTTATCCACAAGCAAAGAGGGTTATCCCCAATATCGCCTTAAGTTTTTAAAAATGGCTCAACCGAAACGTGGTTCTAATCATGAGAACTATCACGAATAAGTCGTTTTCCTAAGCACACGGCTTCTACCTCGTCATAGCCAAGTTGTTCGTAAAAATTCAATACATTCAAATTGTCTTTACGGACTAATAATTGAAGCTTTGGGCAGCCACGAGCAATGAGACGCTTCTCAAGCTGCTGAACAAGCGCTGTAGCGATTCCTAAGCGTTGTTGGTGGGGGTGAACAGCCAAATAGTTAATCCAGCCTCTATGGCCGTCGTAGCCGCCCATAAGCGTACCAATCAGTTGCTCATCTTTAATAGCAACCAAAAACAAATCATCCTGTTGTGAGACTTTCCTGAAAATATCGGTTTCCGGATTATTCCAAGGGCGGGTCAGTCCACAGCTTTCCCATAAAATAACGACATCATCCAGATCTGCATTTGTAAATTGACGAATAATAAACATATGGATTTCTACTTTTTGTTTTGATGTGCTCAAAAGATAAAATAAAAATTCGAGCTTGAGCAGTTTTTTATTAATAATTTAAACAAATAAAAAAGCACCCCCGAAGGAGTGCTTGGATTCAACCAGTGATTTAAGCTGATTTTGCAACTGGTGCTGCTTGAAGCATTTGACCTGTTTCTTCGAAGTTTGCATGCCAAGACAATGCTTCACGAAGTAAGTGAGGGGTATGTCCACCTTTAGCACATGCACGGTCAAAGTAGTCATTTAATGCATCACGATAAAGTGGGTGTACACAATTATCGATAATTGCACGAGCGCGTTCACGAGGCGCTAAACCGCGTAAGTCAGCTAAACCTTGCTCTGTCACTAAAATATCAACGTCGTGTTCACTGTGATCAACGTGGCTCACCATTGGCACGATAGAAGAGATATCGCCGCCTTTAGCAATTGATTTGGTTACAAAGATCGCCAAGTGGGCGTTACGAGCGAAGTCACCTGAACCACCAATACCGTTCATCATTTTAGTGCCGCACACGTGAGTTGAGTTCACGTTACCGTAAATATCAAACTCAAGCGCAGTGTTAATGCCGATAATTCCTAAACGACGAACCAATTCAGGGTGGTTAGAAATTTCTTGTGGACGGAGCACTAATTTATCTTTGTAAGCTTCGATATTACCAAAAACTTTTTCGCCACATTTTGCAGAAAGGGTAATTGAGCTACCAGAAGCAAATTTCATTTTGCCTGCATCAATGAGTTCAAAAGTACAGTCTTGTAGTACTTCTGAGTACATGATGAGGTCTTCAAAATCAGAATCTTTTAAACCTGTTAGTACAGCGTTGGCAATAGAGCCAATTCCTGCTTGTAATGGACCAAGGTTTTTCGGTAAACGTCCTTCTGCAACTTCTTTATTAAAGAAAGCAATTAAGTGGTTTGCAATGCCTTGAGTCTCATCATCTGGAGGAGTTACTGTTGATGGTGAGTCATGTGTATCGTTAAATACAATACCTACAATTTTTGCAGGATCGATTTGGATTGCCGTTGTACCAATACGCTCATCCACTTTTGTTAATGGAATTGGAGTACGTGTTGGACGGTAAGTCGGAATATAGATGTCGTGTAAACCTTCAAAGCTTTCGCTTAAAGATGTGTTGATTTCAACAATAACTTTTTCGGCAAAAATAGCAAAGCTTGCAGAGTTACCTACAGAAGTTGTTGGAATAATGCCGCCATCTTCAGTAATCGCAATTGCTTCAATTACCGCAACGTCTGGACGTTTAAGTTGTTGGTTACGCATTTGCTCAACAGTTTCTGATAAATGTTGATCAATAAACATAACTTCGCCGTTGTTAATCGCACGACGTAAAGTGTTGTCTACCTGAAATGGCATACGACGAGATAAAACACCTGCTTCCGTGAGTTGTTTGTCTAAGTCATTACCTAAGCTAGCACCCGTAATTAACGTGATTTTTAACGGATTTTTCTTTGCATGTTCTACAAGTGCTTGTGGAACAGCTTTAGCTTCACCGGCACGAGTAAAACCACTCATACCAACGGTCATTCCATTTTCGATGAATTGCGCAGCTTGTTCAGCACTGATGACCTTGTCATGAAGAGAAGCTAGGCGAATACGACTTAAAGACATTGGACATCCTCAATATTGTCAAAACATACGGGATTTTAGCTATGAAAAATTGAAAAGTGCATAGGTGTTAGGCTAAGGTCTAATTTTGTAAATAAATGGCGGTATAAATTATATTTATAGTATTTATTTAATTGATTTTTATTGCTTTTATTTATCATTAAAACAAGGCTTTTAATTGCTGATTGATCAAATTAAAAGCGCTCACTTAAAGTTTGTTTTATTTTTTCCAATGGATTGGTTGAGGTATTTTCTTCGGTACTCGGTTTTGGAATTGGTAAAGAAATAATAACTTCTAGACCACCTTGTTCACGGTTATGAATTTGAATCTCGCCATGATGAATATCGACAATACGTTTAACAATAGCCAGCCCAAGACCACTACCTTGAATGGTTCTTGCTGAGTCTCCGCGAACAAAAGGTTGCATTAATTCTTCAATTTGATCTGCTGGAATGCCTTCACCATGATCGGCAACAGTAATTAAAATAGATTCATTTTCAACTTTTGCACTGAGCTCTATCGGTTCGGCACCATAGCGTTTTGCATTATTAATTAAGTTGGCAATCAATCTTTTTAAAGAAAGACTACGTGCCGGAATAATAGGTACATCCTGCATCTCGAATTGAATATCGAGAGGTTTAAATTGCACAACAAGTTCTTGCAAAAGCATGTTGATATTGGTGTCTTTCAACTCCTCATCTGAGCCATCGCGCATGTACGAAATGAACTGATTAAGAATTGCATCCATATCATCTACGTCATAAACCAAACCTTCACGCAAAAACTCATCAGGTAGCATCTCTGCTGTTAAACGTATGCGTGTAAGAGGAGTACGTAAATCATGTGAAATACCTGCCAACATAATACGTCGCTCACGCTCAGTCTGATCGAGTGTATAGACCATACGATTAAAGGCTTGGTTTACTTGACGAATTTCTAGTGGACCGTGATTGGTATCAAGGTATGGCGCTGTTCCGGATTTACTGTATTCATTGGCAGCATTCTGCAAACGACGCAGAGGGCGGTTCATCTGTCGAACCAAAATTAAAATAATGATAGCCGACAGTAATGGAACACCTACGACCCAACCCACTAAAAGTTCAGGACTATAGTTAGCATAGGTTTTTAAAGGCTCACGAACCCAGTTCCCATGCATTTCAGGTGTTTGAATCCAAATGCGTGGGCTCGGTTTAAACTGGAAGTAAACGGTAACATCTTTAGTCCCAATCTCATTTGCCAGCTTATTTTCAACGTGATTGGTAAAAAACTCGGCAATGACCTTTTCTCGGACACTTGGATATTCTTTGGGGTTGGTAACGTATTCAATACCGACTCGATTACGCAACCACGCATCAATATCTACTTCATTTTCACGATGAAAAATTCGTATATCAGGATTATTGACGAGCTCAAGCTCAACCGCAAGATAACGGGCGTGCTGTTGAATTTCAGGTAAATAAAGAGTGCGCCAAAAGAACCATAACGACATAAATAAGCTAAAGAACACCACCAGCAGTACCAGAATAGTGGTACGCATGGCAGCAGAACGTGGCTTTATTTTGTCGAGAAAACGTTCCCATCGAGTCCGTTTACGTTCTGAATAGGCAACGTAATCGGTAAAGTTCTGTGGGGCGATTGGTTCTAAACTCACTCTATTTTATCTCAAGCTTATTCAGCACCGTCCGGAACGAATACATAGCCTACACCCCATACAGTTTGGATGTAACGTGCACGTGCAGGGTTATCTTCAATTAAACGACGTAAACGAGAAACTTGAACGTCAATTGAACGTTCCATTGCACCCCATTCACGGCCACGCGCCAAGTTCATCAGTTTATCCCGTGTCAATGGTTCACGTGGGTGTTGTACTAATGCTTTTAATACTGCAAATTCGCCAGTTGTTAAGGTAACGATTTGTCCTTCACGTGTCAGCGTACGAGTAGACAAGTCTAGAGACCATGGACCAAAGCTTACAACTTCAACTTGTTGGCTTGGTGCACCCGGAACTTCGCGAACTTGGCGACGTAATACTGCACGGATACGTGCTAAAAGTTCATTTGGGTTAAATGGTTTTGGCAAGTAGTCATCTGCACCAGCTTCAAGACCTGCAATACGGTCTGAATCGCTACCACGTGCTGTTAACATGATGATTGGCGTATCAATATTTGATTGGCGCAAACGACGGCAAATACTTAAACCATCTTCAACCGGTAACATAAAGTCGAGTACGATAAGTGAAAATAACTCACGTTGTAATAGGCGGTCCATTTGCGAAGCATCGTGGGCAGTTTTTACAACAAAGCCTTTATCTTCCAAAAAACGTTGCAAGAGGGTACGTAAACGCACATCGTCATCGACCACTAAAATACGTTCGACACGATCCGTTTCGTTGTGTACGGTTTCAGGATGTTCAGCAGGTACAACTAAACTCATGATGTACTCCCTTTTAAAGTCATAATTTATATATTATTGGGTCGGATAGGCTTATTGCCAACAAGCCCTCAGTATAATGCCGATGTTCTTGTTTAGACTATGTATCAATTTGCTCAAAATTACAATTTTCAAGGTGGTTTGAAACCAAAAAACAACATCTTAAGCCCATAATTTAGCAAAGATAGATCTAAAACAACAAATAGTTAAATTTTCAATAAATTTCTAATCACTCAATAGTAATAACTAATTGTTTCAAATAAGTTATTTGAAATAAATATAATAGGCTTTTGATTGTTGAATAAGATAAAAAAACTGAGTAAATAACAAATTAGAAGAATAAAGTAGTGCTCGACCTTAATATTTTTGTCTTTTGGGCTATGTATCAATATGATCAATTTCTCATAAATTATATTAATTTTTTGTCACGTTCATGACACAAGTCATACGTTTATATTTTTTAAAGATTAAAAGGGAGGGGTTGCTCTCAAATTTTTCATACTTAAATCACTGTTTTTATGTGCTCTAGTAGTCGTAAAAAGTATAAATATTCAGAGTCAATACAAAAAAACGTTTTGAATACGCAAACAAGTGTGGATTTTATGGGCTTGGTCTTTATAATCAGTGCTTTTAAACTTTATCCTTGTGGGATCAAACACGATGACTGACTTAGTTCAGCAGTTGGCAAGTGAGCTTGCCGTACGTCCAAACCAAGTAGAAGCTGCCATCCGCTTAATTGACGAAGGTGCCAGTGTTCCATTCATTGCCCGTTACCGTAAAGAAGTAACACAAGGTTTAGATGATACGCAGTTACGCCAATTAGATACTCGTTTAGCGTATTTACGTGATTTATATGAGCGCCGTGAAAAGGTCATTCAGTCTTTGCAAGAACAGAATAAATTGAATGATGACTTGTTGGCGCGGGTGAATGCAGCCGAAACAAAAAATGCTTTAGAAGAAATTTATGCACCGTATCGTCCTAAGCGTACAAGTAAGTCTTTTAAAGCAAAAGAAGCAGGTTTAGGACCAATTGCTGAAAAAATTATTGCAGAACAAGTTGACCCGACAGAAGCAGTGGCTGGGTTTAGTCATGAAGACTATCCAGATGTTGAAAGTCAGTTAGATGCGATCCAGCATATTCTGATTGATGACTGGGCACAAAATATTGCGCTTACTACAGAATTAAAAGCAACTTTTGCAAAAACTGCGGTTTTAAAAAGTACTGTTGCTTCTGAAGAAAAGAAAGAAGTCGGTAAAAAATTCCGTGATTACTTTGAATTTTCTGAAGGTTTAAACAAATTACCTTCACACCGTTTATTGGCGATGTTGCGTGGTCGTCAAGAAAATGTATTAGGTTTAAAAGTTGATGGTGAAGATGATGCGCCATTAGCGCGTATTGAAACTGAATACAACCTTGAGCAAATTCAACCTCAAGCACGTCAAGATTTCTTAAAACAAACTGCAAAATTATTCTGGTTAGGTAAAGTTCGTCCTCAAATCGAGCATTCATTGCTAACAGAGAAACGACTTACTGCCGAAGCAGAAGCAATGCAGGTATTTGCTGAAAATCTTCGTCATTTATTATTATCAGCGCCAGCAGGTGGTCGTACTACTTTAGGTGTTGACCCTGGTATTCGTACTGGTGTGAAACTTGCGGTAGTAAGCGATGCAGGTGATGTACTTGCCCATAGCACGATTTACCCATTCGCACCTAAAGAAGATAAAGAAGGTTCTATTACTGAACTTGCACGTCTATGCCGTGAATATAATGTAGAGCTTATTGCTATTGGTAATGGTACAGCTAGCCGTGAAACAGAAGCTGTAGTGGCTGAAATGATGGCTGCTAATACAGACCTTAAATTAACACGTGTGACTGTAAGTGAAGCGGGTGCATCTGTTTACTCTGCAAGTGAGCTTGCTGCGGCAGAACTTCCAGAGCTTGATGTTTCAATTCGTGGTGCAGTGTCGATTGCTCGCCGTTTACAAGATCCACTTGCTGAACTTGTTAAGATTGATCCGAAATCAATTGGTGTAGGTCAATATCAACACGACGTAAATCAAACTGGTTTGGCTAAAACACTTGATGCGGTAGTTGAAGACTGTGTGAATGCTGTTGGTGTTGATGTAAATACGGCGTCGCCAGCAATCTTGGCTTACATTGCAGGTTTGAATAAAGCCATTGCTCAGCAAATTGTTGAATATCGCAAAGAGCATGGTCGTTTTGATAACCGTCAAGCTTTGAAAAGCGTACCACGTTTAGGTGAGCGTACGTTTGAACAAGCGGCTGGTTTCTTACGCATCCAAAATGGTTCTGAACCTTTAGACGCTTCTGCTGTTCACCCTGAAAGTTATGGTCTTGTTGAGAAAATTGTTGCTGCAAAAGCGACAACTGTTAAAGACATCATTGGTAATACCGAAATCATTCGCCAAGTAAAAGCTGATGAATTTGTTGATGACAAATTTGGTTTGCCAACAGTTCAAGACGTATTAGCTGAACTTGAAAAACCGGGTCGTGACCCGCGTCCAGAGTTCCGTACTGCTAAATTCCGCGAAGATATCACTGAAGTTGGTCAATTAACTGAAGGTATGCAGCTTGAAGGTGTGATCACTAATGTCACAAACTTTGGCGCCTTTGTTGATATTGGCGTGCATCAGGATGGTCTAGTTCATATTTCTGAATTAGCGAATGAGTTTGTTTCTGACCCGCATAAAGTTGTAAAACCAGGTCAGATCGTACAAGTGCGTGTTATGCAGGTTGATGTTGAACGTAACCGCGTGAACTTAAGTATGCGTGCTGAAGGCTCTGCACCTGTAAAAGCACAGCGTCCACCACGCCGTGAACAAAGTACAGAACAGCGTTTTGAACGTAAGCCTCAAGGTAAACGTCCTCAACCACGTAAAGATCAAGCTGAACGCCCTCAGCGTAGCAAGCAAGAGAAACCACAAGAACAAAAGATCGGTGGTTTAGGTGCATTGTTATTACAAGCAGGAATTAAAGGTTCTAAATAAGAGTCTTTAGTTGATAAAAAGGCCTCCAATTGGAGGCTTTTTTATGGGTTAAATATTATGTTTTTAATAACTATATAAAAGCAAAATAAGAAAAAAGCAGTCGTAAAGATGAGGTGAATCTTAAGATCAACAAATCGTTGTTAAATACACAATTAAATACACAACGTTATAGCATAACTAAACTTTAATGATATTCAGTTGTTCGACATCATCAACCCAGCCTTGAAGCATTTACTCACTTTCAGGCTGTAATAGTACAACTTTGCTTATTTCTTTTTATTATAAATGGTTGTTTTATGTCGGTTTTAAACCTGAAAAATAGATTTCATTTAAAAGACCTCTTATCCGGAGTTGTCGTATTCCTCGTGGCATTACCACTATGCTTGGGTATCGCTTTAGCCTCAGGTGCTCCCATCATCTCTGGTATTATTGCAGGTATTGTAGGCGGCATTATTGTGGGTTTACTGAGTGGTTCTCACATTAGCGTTGCAGGCCCAGCGGCAGGGCTGACTGCTGTCATCCTTGTGCAATTAGAACAATTGGGCGGCAATTATGCCGCCTTTTTATTATGTATTATTTTTGCCGGTGTTCTACAAATTCTATTTGGATTATTTAAGTTAGGTTTTTTTGCGAACTTTATTCCAAATAATGTCATTTTAGGGTTATTAGCCGCTATTGGTGTCATCCTGATTGCCACACAATTGCCTTATCTGTTTGGACTTTCTGATTTTTCATGGAAACAGGTTTGGACTTCAACACCAGATGCATTCCTTCAACGTTTTGATGGAGGAGCGGCACTTATTGGTTTGCTCAGTCTATTCTTAATTTTAGCATGGGATAGCAGCCCGCTTAAAAAACTAGCTTTACCTTCGGCTTTGATTGCGGTTGTGCTCGCAGCAGTTTTAAATTTTATTTTAGTGAGTATGGGTTCTTCATGGGCAGTACAAATTGATAATCTTATTCAATTGCCGAATATATTACAGGCACCCGAAAAAGTATTAATTTTCCCTGATTTTAGCTACTTAGCGGAACCTATGATTTACACAGGGGCAATTACTCTGGCTGTTGTGGCCTCTTTAGAAACCTTATTGAATTTAGAGGCAGCAGATAAAATCGATCCTCAAAAACGCTCTTCTCCTCCTAATCGCGAACTCTGGGCACAAGGTACAGGGAATATCGTCTCTGGCTTAATAGGTGGCATGCCCGTCACTTCCGTGATTGTGCGAAGTTCGGTGAATGCGAATACAGGTGCGCGTAGTAAATGCTCTACCATTATTCATGGGGTATTGTTGCTGTTGGCGGTTTTGTTCTTTGTGCCATTAATGAACATGATTCCTCTGTCTGCATTGGCTGCGATCCTTATTGTGACAGGCTTTAAACTTACCCATCCAAAACTATTCAAACAGCTTTATCAAAAAGGTTGGAAACAGTTTTTACCTTTTATTATTACCTTGGTTGCAATTTTACTGACCGATCTTTTAATGGGAATTTTAATTGGTCTGTTCACCAGTAGTGCTTTTATTCTCTATGGCAATTTTAATAAAGGTATTCGTGTTTATAGAGAGAAGCGTTTACATGGCGTAGTGACTCGTATTGAACTTCCATCACAAGTGACTTTTCTTAATCGTTCTGCGCTTATTTCGGCATTAGAACATGTGCATAAACATCAACAACTCATTATTGATGCAACTCAGTGTGATTCGATCGATCCTGATATCTATCAAGTTATTCAAGATTATCAAAGTGAAACGGCTATCAAACGCCAAGTAAATCTTAAATTGGTTGGATTCAAACAGCACTATCAAGACGTTGATGATGCGGTACTTGATATTGATATTAGTACACATGATTTGCAACAAAAGCTGAGTCCACAACAGGTCGTTAACCTACTTAAAGAAGGGAACGAACGTTTTGTAAAAAATGAACGCCTTCAACGAGATATTTACCGACAAATTCGTGTGACTGCAGATGAAGGGCAACATCCGATCGCAGCAGTCCTTGGGTGTATGGACTCACGTGCTCCTACCGAAATGATTTTTGATGTGGGTATTGGTGATCTGTTCAGCTTGCGAATTGCAGGTAATATTGCTGGGCAAAAAGTATTGGGTTCACTTGAATTTGCGTGTCAGGCTAAAGGTTCTAAAGTAATCGTTGTTTTAGGACATACTGATTGCGGTGCGGTGACGAGTGCATGTCAATTGCGTTTAGAACAAAAACAAGTATCTGATGTGAAGGAAATGCCACACATCCAATATGTACTTGGACCATTAATGCATTCGGTTGATAGCGTATATGACATTATGCAACCACGTGAATTAGGTAATGCTTTTATTAGTCAAGTCACAGCAATGAATGTTCATTACAACATCCAGTACATTATTAATAATAGTAGTGTGCTTAAAGATATGGTTGATCGAGGTGAGATCGTAGTTGTGGGTGCAATTTATGATGTAAAAACAGGGCACGTTCAGTTTCTTGATTGATCAGTTCTTTAGTTAAAAAAAGCGCCTTATTTAAGGCGCTTTTTATTCGTTATGCGATTAACTCAAAATTACCAGTGTTCACCTGGGAAAATACGTGCATATGCTTTTTGTGCCCAGTTTAATTTCTCGGTTTTTTGTCCCTTCGCTGCATCTGAACTTGGGAATAAACGGAAACCAATCGACATGAACATATTATTAATGCCTGGCGCTACAGAATAAGTCATTGAAGCTAAGCGGCCTAAGTTAGTTGCCATACGTTTTGGACGTTTCACAATTGCATAAGCAATTAAGTCAGCAGCCTGCTCAGGTGAAAGTGTTGGTACATATTTATAAATTTTAGTTGGTGCAATCATTGGGGTACGAACCAATGGCATATAAATTGAAGTAATCGCAATTTTGTGTGCATGAACTTCGGCAGATAGGCAGCGGCTAAATGCATCAAGAGCGGCTTTAGACGCGACATATGCAGAGAAGCGAGTAGCGTTTGCTAAAACACCAATCGAGCTAATATTAATAATTTGTCCGTCTTTACGCTGAATCATATGCGGCAAGATATTGAGAACTAGACGAACCGCGCCAAAATAATTTAATTGCATGGTGCGTTCAAAGTCATGAAAACGATCATAAGATTCATGTACAGCACGGCGAATAGAGCGACCTGCGTTATTAATTAAAATATCAATGTGATCAACAGTCGCTAAAATTTCTTTAGATACTTGGTCAATCATTTCCATATCGTTAAGATCACACGGGAAAATTGATGCCTTACCGCCACGTTTTTCGATATCTGCTTTTACTTCTTCCAAAGTTTCTTGAGTACGGGCAACCAGTAAAACATGGGCACCAGCATCAGCAAGTTTGTTTGAAATCGTTAATCCGATTCCACTCGAGGCGCCTGTCACTAAAATGACTTTATCTTGTACCTTTTCCTGGAACAGAGCTTCTAATTTTTTATTCACAGCATTTTACCTAAGTAGGGGCAGGGACTATTTATTCCGGTATGTAATTTTTATTTTTTACAACCGTAGGTTCATCCAAATGAACTCATAAATGTTGTTCTTATCTTAATAGATGTTTAAAAATTGTCTAGTCTGTAAATATATGAAATTTAACAATTTATTTAGAGTAAAAACTCTAAAATAGTATCTTAATCCATTAATTATTTTTAGTTATATAATGAACAAAAAAATGAAAAAAGCCTCTATTTCCAGAGGCTTGATAAATAGTTTAAAAGTTATACAGCTGAAAGTGCTTGTTCTAAATCGGCAATTAAGTCATCAATATGCTCAATTCCAATGGAAAGACGAACCATATCTTCACTTACACCAGCAGATTTAAGTTCTTGTTCATTAAGTTGACGGTGAGTTGTAGTTGCAGGGTGGCAAGCCAAACTTTTCGCATCACCAATATTCACAAGACGAGTAAATAGCTGAAGAGCATCGATGAAACGAGTACCTCCTTCACGTCCATCTTGCACCCCGAAAGATAAAATTGCAGAAGGTTTGCCTTTTACATATTTTTGAGCAAGTTGGTGCTGTGGATGATCTTTTAAACCTGCGTAGTTCACCCATTTTACTTTTGGATGGGTCTGTAAATATTCCGCAATTTTTTGCGCATTTTCAGTATGACGTTCCATGCGGAGGTTTAGAGTTTCTAAACCTTGTAAAATTAAGAAAACACTCAGTGGGCTAATTGCCGCACCTGTATTACGTAATGGCACTACGCGAGCGCGTGCTATATAGGCAGCCTCACCTAATGCTTCGACATAATTAACTCCGTGATAGCTTGGGTCTGGTGTATTTAAAACTTTAAAACGCTCTGGATATTTACCCCAAGGAAATTTACCACTATCGACAATTGCACCACCAATGCTATTACCATGACCACCAATATATTTAGTAAGAGAATGAATAACGATATCGGCGCCATATTGAAATGGTTTTAATAAGGCAGGGGTGGCAACCGTATTATCGACGATGACAGGTACGCCATATTCATGTGCAATTTTTGAAATTGCTTCTAAATCGATAATATTTCCGAGTGGGTTACCAATCGACTCAACAAAAACAAGTTTAGTTTTATCATCAATTAAATTACGTAAGCTTTCAGGCTGTTGATAATCAAAAAAGCGAACTTCAATGCCTTGTTTTGGTAAGGTGTGGGCAAATAAATTATAAGTTCCGCCATATAAAGTTGAGACGGAGGCAATGTTGTTTCCCGCTTCTGTAATCGTTTGGACAGCATAGGTAATCGCTGCCATTCCAGAAGCCAAGGCTAAAGCACCAATTCCGCCTTCGAGTGCAGCAAGGCGTTGCTCAAGTACAGCAGTAGTCGGGTTCATAATCCGGGTATAAATATTGCCCTGAACTTTTAAATCGAAAAGGTCAGCGCCGTGCTGTGTATTATCAAATGCATACGAAGTTGTTTGATAAATAGGGACCGCAACCGCTTTTGTTGTTGCTTCGGGTGAGTAGCCAGCGTGAATTGCTAATGTTTCATCTTTATAAGTCATGATTACTTCATCTTCGTGAGTTAAATATTGAGCGAGTCTAGCCTAAAATTTATGTACAAAATTGCAGAAATTCTGGTTTGTTTTCTAATTTTAGGAATAAAGATAGAAAAATATACGCTGAAAAGCTGTATAAATCTTATCCATAAACATTTTGCAACTTATTGAAAAAGAAAATTGTTTGATAAATCCGTACGATGGAAATCATAACTTCAAGTTGTTGGGGTTTTCAGCGTATAATACGCGCGATTATTTATCGCTTATGCGATGTATTGGTTTTTCAATTGAGGAGTCCTGCGTGGCCCAATATATTTATACGATGAACCGAGTGTCTAAGATGGTTCCGCCAAAGCGCGAAATCTTAAAAGACATCTCTTTATCATTTTTCCCGGGTGCCAAAATTGGTGTGCTCGGTTTGAACGGTGCAGGTAAATCTACCTTGCTTCGTATTATGGCTGGCGTAGATAAAGATTTCTCTGGTGAAGCTCGTGCACAACCTGGAATTAAAATCGGCTATTTAGAGCAAGAGCCACCTCTTGATCCGACTAAAGACGTTCGTGGTAACGTTGAAGATGGCGTGCGTGAAGCTTTAGATGCTTTAGAACGTCTTGATCAGGTATTTGCAGAGTATGCAGACCCGGATGCTGATTTTGATGCACTTGCAAAAGAGCAGGAAAAATTAGAATCAATTATCCATGCTTGGGATGCACATAACTTAAATAACCAGCTTGAAATCGCGGCAGATGCCTTGAACCTTCCAGCTTGGGATGCAGACGTAACTAAGCTTTCAGGTGGTGAGCGCCGTCGTGTAGCGCTTTGTCGTTTATTGCTTTCGAAGCCAGACATGTTGCTTCTTGACGAACCGACGAACCATTTGGATGCAGAATCTGTATCTTGGTTAGAGCGCTTCTTGAAAGATTTCCCTGGCACAATCGTTGCGATTACGCATGACCGTTATTTCTTAGATAACGTTGCCGAGTGGATCTTGGAGCTTGACCGTGGACATGGTATTCCTTACCAAGGTAACTACTCTTCTTGGTTGGAACAGAAAAATGCTCGTTTAGAACAAGAGCAGAAACAAGAAGAATCTTTTGCTAAAGCATTGAAAAAAGAACTTGAATGGGTTCGTTCAAATGCGAAAGGTCAGCAAAAGAAAAACAAAGCGCGTATGGAACGTTTTGAAGAGCTTAACTCTAAAGAGTTCCAGCAACGTAATGAAACGTCTGAAATCTACATTCCACCTGGCCCTCGTTTGGGTAATAAAGTTGTGGAAGTGGAAGGTATCAGCAAATCATTTGACGGCCGTTTATTGTACGAAAACTTAACGTTTACCGTGCCTCCAACAGCAATTGTGGGTATCGTTGGTCCAAATGGTGCGGGTAAAACGACTTTATTCCGTATGATGACCGGTGAACAGCAACCTGATACAGGTACTGTGACTTTAGGTGAGTCAGTTAAAGTGGCTTACGTAGGTCAGATTCGTGACACTCTAGACAATAACAAAACTGTTTGGGAAGAAGTGTCTGGTGGTTTAGATATCTTGAAAGTGGGCGATTATGAAATTGCTTCACGTGCTTATATCGGCCGCTTTAACTTTAAAGGCCAAGACCAGCAAAAACGCGTAGGCGAATTGTCTGGTGGTGAGCGTAACCGTTTACAACTTGCGAAAATTTTACAGCAAGGTGCAAACGTTATCTTACTGGATGAGCCATCAAACGACTTGGATATTGAAACTTTACGTGCGCTTGAGGATGCAATTCTTGTATTCCCAGGTACGGTAATGGTGGTATCGCATGACCGTTGGTTCCTTGACCGTATCGCGACACACATCTTGTCATTTGAAAATGAACAGCCAGAATTCTACACAGGTAACTATGCAGAATATGAAGCATACCGTCAGTCACGTTTAGGTGAAGACGCTGTTCAAAAACGTACTAAATACAAAAAAATTAGCGGATAATCTCTGTTAATTTAAAAAACCAGCCTAAGGGCTGGTTTTTTTTATGAAAATGCGAGTTTACTAAAAGCTTCTTGTAAGCAATGCTCAGCATCGGGATGTCCCTGACTTGCTGCTTTTCTAAGCCATTTTTCAGCTTCGTTATAGTTTTTATCTAATCCAAATTGACCATTGAGATAACCAATACCAAGTTTAAAAGATGCATCGGGACTACCTCGTAAAGCTGCTCGTAAGTAGCACCACATAGCATTTCGGTCATTAGCAGTTACATCTAACCAGTTTTGCATACGTTCATGATCTTGCTCAGCTAACTCTTCAAAGCGTAAACCCTGTTCAATTTCATCAACTGCTTGCGAATGCATATCAGAAGGTAAGTTTTCAAAAGCAAACAAGTGATTAAGTCCATGCTTGATTGATTTCATATTCATGATAGTCTCCCTTGTTCCTCAATTTGATTGAATTGACTCACACTTTTAAGCTAGTCCCTTATATTGAAATATTATGTTTTTTTTTGTAAATGTGATATAGTGTATTTGGATGAAAAATAGTGAAGTTTTGGCTTACATAAAAGTTACACGTGTTTTTATGCTAAGTGAAATTAATCTAGCTCTTCTCTATATACTTTATCTATAGCGGTGTTTTGATAGCTAGAAAATAATCATTTTTTGATAATGTATCTATTTTCTTTTTGATCAAAAAAGCATGAGTAAAAATTATAAATAACAAACAAAAGATAAATTTTTAAACAAAACCAGCCTAAGGGCTGGTTTTTTAAATTTAAGGATTTGGAAATATTAATTATTAAATTCGCCTCGTAAATCAGCCCACATCAGTGATGGAACGACCGTAATCACATCGAAGGTCATGGCAAATGGATAGAGCACCATACGGGTCGCCTTTTTCAAAGGATGTTTTTGGGTAATTTTATTTTCCTGTTGCAGGATAATTGGATAAGGTTGCACTAAAGTTTTTTGGATCTTTTTAGCTTCCTGTGATTGATAAAGCTGGCCCTTAAAGAAAATATTGATATAAGGATAAGGTGCCGTTTGTTGATTTTGAATGATATTGAAATTTTGTCTAAAGCCGAGAGACTTTAATAAATTTTTTTGCGAGTCATTTAAATCAACCATACGTGTGTTATAGCGTATTTGTAAAACGCCATGAAAATGATTGGGGTCATCCATGGTCAGTACTAGTGGGGATGGACTGGTCAGACTCCGTTGGTCTGCCGGGATTGCATGAAGAAGTTTTGATAGCTCAGCGCTTCCCTCGGTCATTAAATAGCTGAAATCTTGGCCTACAAATACGATCCCTTGTTCTTGCTGGTTTTGAACAGCTTGCCCTAAAGCAATGATTTGATCTTTTGCTAAAATGATCTTCTCGATTCTTGTGGTTTCATTAGGAAGGGCTTCTGAAAGCAATGTCGTGGCACAAGCACTCAAATTTAAACAGACGATAACGATTAGGGTGGAAAATAGTTTATACATTGCAGGAACTCAAATAGGAAAATAATTTTTCTAAAGAAAAAACTTTTTTAAAACAGCGATAAATTGACCAAAAATTATTTTGTAATTTTATTACATTGGTATCACTTGCTATAGTGACTTTGTGCAATTTCTAATTATCATGGTGTACGGTTGCCACGTTCTACAATTTTTATGTCCGTCTTGTTTAGCTTGCTCATATTCCAAAGCTTATGGAATGTGGCGGCGGCATTTTGCGTGCATGAAAATAGGGGAGCGGCATTACAACATTTCGGTCATCATGCAGATTTAAATGTGTATCAATCTTCAGACCATAGGCAGACTGAACATGTTGGTATTGTAGAAAATTCTGATAATGCTCCATTAAGCTGGCAAGATCACCATGATCATTTACCTTCGTGTTTTCATGTAGTGATGACTGAAAATGCACAACAAGCTCAAGAACCTTTTGTGCGTGTACATGAGCTTTCACAAATTTATTACTGGTCTAATTCTTATCAGTCTCCGTATCTTGGCTCTTTAAATCCCCCTCCTGTCTTAACCCTGCTATAGGTGGGGTAGCCGAAAAATAACCCACCAGAAATTTATTTATTTCAAAGGGTTATTTCATGCTTAATTATATGTGCAAACAAAGCGCAGCAATCTTCTATGTAGATTACTCGCTTAAACATTCACGTCCTTATGTTAATGACAAGGCGGGATATAAGATTCTGTCAAATCTTTCCGGAAAACAAAAATATCATTTTAATGAATCGGTTATCTCATCTCTGATGATTCACAGTGATGGAGGTTTATGGAGATGAATATTTTATTTTCCCCCCGCGTTAGAACTGTGAGCTCCCGAGTGATTGGGTTTATTTTAGCTATTATTCTCGCTTTCAGCTTTAGTAAATGGCATTTCCAGGCGGCATTTATAGAACATATTTTATGGTTCTTTGGATGGTTTTTTGTGGGCATAGGAGTAATGGGAAGAATATGGTGCAGTCTTTACATTTCTGGATTTAAGAATGCCAAGTTAGTAACCGACGGTCCCTATTCTTTATGTAGAAATCCACTCTATCTGTTTAGTTATCTGGGTGGGGTCGGGATTATGTTGATTACAGAGACGTTTATCTTCCCAATATTATTCACGCTTTATTTTCTCTGTTACTACCATTATGTCATACGCCAAGAAGAACAGTTCCTGAGTGAAAAATATGGAACTGCATATTCAGATTATATAAAGACAATTCCACGCTTTTTACCAAGTTTCAAAAATTTTAAAGAGCCTGAGTTCTATCTGGTTTCGCCGAAGCATTTCCGCATTTTTTTGACGCAGGTGGTGTGGTTTATCTGGGTTGCGGCCTTAGTCCAACTTTTTGATGAGTTGCGTCTCCACGGTGTTCTCCCTTCATTGTTTAGTTGGTTCTAAAAATGAAATGAAAGTATATCCGCATGTTTCTTAGAGACTCAGAAGATTTGTCCTGAGTTGATTAACTAAAGCATGCGAAAAATTAATTTTATTTCTGGGTTAAGTCCTGAAATAAATTCGGAATATTTAGATCAGGTGATTATTATGTCTATTAAACTAAACACAAAATCAGTTTTGATGGTTTTACTTCTTTCAACAAGTTTGGCTCATGCTGATGGAGGGTTAATATTCCTCGAAAAGAATATTAAGTCTCAGCAAGAAACAAAAGCTAAAGCTGAAAAAAGTAAGAATCCTCATTTAACTTGTAAGCGTAAATAATTTTTATTTTTTAGGAAACTAATTACTTAATAATTAGTTTCCTATGAGTAAAGATAAAAATTCTTAATGATTTATTCTTATCTTTACTCAGGCGAGATTAGGATCGCTTCTATACTGCTATTTATAGATGTAATTTTATTACATGCCGATAGCCTGCTATAGTGGCTTTGTTCAACTTCTTAGTTTAATGGTGTGCTGTTGCCACGTTCTGCACTTTTCATGTCCGTCTTATTCTGTTTGCTTATATTCCAAAGTTTATGGAATGTGGCAGCGGCATTTTGCGCCCATGAAAATCAGGAAAAGGCATTACATCATTTTGGTCATCATGCAGCGTTGAGTTATGAAGCTTTACAGCATAGCCATACGGAAAAGTCAGATATCGTAGGAACTACTCATAAAGCTCCTTTAACTTTGTCTGATCATCATGACCATTTACCTTCATGTTTTCATGTTGTGATTGTAGAAGCACAAGAAAAACTTGTTTCACCGTTAATACTGTCATCTGAGCCAAAACAACAATATTATTGGTCCAATTCTTATAAGTCCCCTCATATTTCTAAACAAGACCCGCCTCCTGTTTTAACCCTGCTATAGGTGGGGTAGCCGAAAATTAGCCCACCAGAAATATTATTTATTTCATAGGGTTATTTTATGTCTATTTTTTTATACGAAAAGCGTTTCGTTAGTCTGAACACATCTTGGGTACTTAAATCATTAGTTGTTGCAGTTGCGCTTTCAACTAGCGTTGTAACAACTGCTGCTAATTCAAATCAGAATCTTGCTGAGAATACTCAATCGCAGCAGGTACAGAATGTTTTAACGTTTGAGCAGGTGCTTGATCAGGTTAAGCAATTTCAGACTCAAACAGGAATTTGGCAAACTCAACAAGATATTGCCGAGAGCAATATCAAACAGAGCCAGCTATGGGAAAACCCGACGGTTTCTGTACAGCAAACGGGTTTTAAATCTGGAAAAGATCAGGAATTAGAACTCGGAATCTCGCAAAAACTAGATATTTTTGGTGTACGTTCCGCAGCAAAAAAACTAGCAAGTGTTCAGCAAAATCAAGTTGAGTTAAATCAGGTTTTATATGAGGCTCAACTGAAGCTGGCGGTAAAATATTTATGGTCACAAGTATCTATTTTAGAGCTTGAACATGAAGTTGCTAAAGCCCAGTTAAAAACGAGTAAAAATCTTCTTGATGCTACCCGCTTACGCTTTCAGGCCGGCAGTATTGCTCAGGTTGATTTAGATCGAACTCTTATGACGCATGTTGAAAATCAGCGTTTATATCAGGAAGTTGAATTATCATTGAGTAGTGCTAAAAGAAAATTGGCTAACTTATGGGGTGAGGCAGAAGATAACTTCACCTTACGCCCGGATATAAAAAGTGCGTGGCCTTTAAAAAATGAAAGTGATATCGACCAATATCTAAAACAGAATTTGTTAGAACAGTCCCTACAGCTTCAAGCAATACAACAAAATTCTGAAATTAATTATTTAAAGGCAAAAAATCGGCCTACGCCTACTGTAAATATGGGCGTGGTTCGTAGTAAAACCGCAGAAACGAGCAGTACCGAAAATCAGATTCGAGTAGGTATAGCAGTTCCTTTAAATATCTTTAATCGCCAGCAATATGCCCTCAAAGTTGCTCAAAGCAAACTCGATTTAATTGACCAGCAGCAAAGCTTTTATAAAAAGCAAAGCCAGAATTCTATCCGTACTCTACAGTACGAGTTAGCGGGTTTAAAGCAGCAGTATAATTTAATGAATGAGCAGCAAATCCCTTTATCAGAGACGGTACAAGAGAAAATGTTGCTTGGCTTTAAAGTCGGTAAATTTGCAATTACTGATGTTCAGCAATCTACCCTTCAATTACAAGAACAACGTTTGAAAAAAGTTCAACTACTTAAATCTGCTTGGCAAAAAGCAATTGAGGCAGAAAGTTTAGCTCTCGGGATTGATCCAAATGTGGTGATGTCTGGAGATGCATTAAATCAAATTAATCAAAATTTATGGCAAGACACCTATAAGTTGCCGACAGTTGGAGGGGCAGAGTAATGTCAGTTAAAAAAATGAAAAACCAATGGTTTATTGCTATTTTGCTACTGATTGTCTGCCTTGCTTTAAGTGCTTGGTTATTTTTCTCTGGAAAAAAACAGCCTAATACTGAAGGTGAAGAAGAGCATGCAGAGGGTGAAGCTGGTCATGAAGAATCTGAAAAAGAGGAAGGCAGTTTAAACCTCACGTCTAAGCAACTGGTTGAATATGGAGTGAAGTTAGAGCAAGTAGGACGTGGAGAAGTTGAACAGAATCTCTCGTATCCTGCCAAACTGGTCGTAAACACAGACCAGCAAGCACATGTCTCTTCAACTTTTTCTGCACGAGTAGACAGCGTAAATGTTGCGCTGGGACAACAAGTTGAAAAGGGTCAGGCACTTGCGACTTTATTTGTGCCGGATTTAGTCGATCAACAAGCTAACTTAAGTATGGCGCAAGAAGCGTTGACATTAGCGCAGCAAGATTATCAGCGTGAAAAACAATTGTGGGAACAAGGTGTTTCAGCACGTCAAGATTATCAGCGTGCTTACAATGCTTATCGTCAGGCGCAGATCCAGGTGCAGGCTGCAAATAGCCGTTTATCTGCATTGGGAGCAAATCGCTCAAGTAAAGGCCGATATGTTTTAACTGCACCTTTAAGCGGTGTAATCAGTAGTAAAGATATTGTCATTGGTGAGCAAATTGGTCCTGAAAAACAGTTATTTGTTATTGATCGCCTAGATCAGTTATGGGTTGAATTTGTGCTACCAAGTGCAAATACCAATATTCAGCCTAATCAGGAAATTGAATTTAAATCACTGCAAACGAATAATATTTTTAAAGCACAGGTACAAAGTTTAACTTCAGAAGCAGATACTCAAACTGGTCGTCTACAGGTTCGTGCCAAGGTACTCACACCTTCAAAAGAATTACGTCCTAACTTAATGGTCAATGTGTTACTGAAACAAAATAATGCAGCGACTGTATTACGAGTTAACAAGACAGCGATACAACAGATTGATGGCAAGAATGTCGTCTTTATTGCAAAACAAGAGAAGGACAAAATTCATTTTGCTCCTGTTGCAGTTGAGTTAGGTAATTATTCTTCAGATGCACAATGGGTCGAAGTTAAATCCGGAATTACTGAAAAGCAGCAATATGTGACTCAAGGTAGTTTCTTGCTCAAGTCCGAACTTGAAAAAGGGGAGGCTGAGCATGGACATTAATAAACCTGATCTGCCAAAGGCTGAAGGTTTGTTTGATCGAATCATTCAGTTTTCAATTAACAACGCCATTTGGGTCATGATGTTTGTCGTGGCTTGGATTGGTGTCGGAATTTATAGCTACCAAAAACTTTCAATTGATGCCGTGCCTGATATCACTAATGTACAGGTACAAATCAATAGTCAGGCCAATGGTTTTACAGCACCTGAAGTTGAGCAAAGGATTACTTATCCGATTGAAAATGCCATGTCTGGTATTCCAAATCTGGAACAGACTCGTTCAATTTCCAGATATGGCCTTTCTCAGGTCACGATTATCTTTAAAGATGGTACTGACATTTACTGGGCAAGACAGCTGATTAACCAACGTTTACAAGAGGCTAAGAGTGCTTTACCAGATAGCATTGATCCGCAAATGTCTCCAATTTCGACTGGACTCGGTGAGATTTATCAATGGGTGGTAAAAGCAGAGCCAAATGCTAAAAAAGCAGATGGTTCAGCCTATAGCGCGATGGACTTGCGAGAAATTCAGGACTGGATTATTCGGCCCCAGTTACAACGCGTACAAGGGGTGGCCGAAGTTAATAGCATTGGTGGATATAACAAAACCTATGTGGTCTCTCCAGATCTGACACGGTTACAACAGTTGCAAATTCCACTCACTGATTTACAGGATGCGCTTCAAAATAATAATGAAAACCGTGGTGCTGGATTTATTGAAGAAAATGGCCAGCAACTCACCGTTCGTGTTCCGGGCATGCTGACATCGATACAAGATATTCAGAACGTTACGGTTGCCACTAAAAACGGTTTACCCATACGGGTTGCAGATGTTGCATCAGTATCGATTGGTCATGATTTGCGTACAGGTGGTGCTACCTATAATGGACAGGAAACTGTTTTAGGTATCGCCATGATGATGATGGGTGAAAACAGTAAAACTATTGCCAAGGCGATTGACGACAAAGTTCAGGAAATTCAAAGATCACTCCCTCAGGGCGTTGTGATCGAAACAGTCTATGATCGGAGTAGCCTCGTAGATAAAGCGATTAAAACTGTAGCTAAAAATTTGATTGAAGGTGCGATTTTAGTCATCGTTATCCTTTTTATTTTTTTAGGAAACTTTCGCGCCGCTTTAATCACTGCTTGTATTATCCCATTGGCAATGCTTTTTACCTTAACAGGTATGGCAGAACAAAAAATCAGTGCCAACTTGATGAGTTTGGGTGCTTTGGACTTCGGGATCATTGTTGATGGAGCAGTTGTTATTGTTGAAAACTGTATTCGGCGTTTAGCTGAAGCGCAGCATTTAAAAGGTCGCTTATTAACACGTTCAGAACGTTTCACTGAGGTCTTTCTAGCCGCTAAACAGGCACGCCGGCCATTAATATTTGGTCAGATCATCATTATGGTCGTGTACTTGCCAATTTTTGCTTTGGCAGGCGTAGAAGCAAAAATGTTCCATCCTATGGCAATGACCGTCGTTTTAGCGTTATTGGGTGCAATTATTTTATCTGTGACCTTTGTGCCAGCAGCTGTCGCTTTGTTTGTTACAGGTGAAGTGAAGGAAAAAGAAAGCCGCTGGATGATGTCACTGAAAAAAGGTTATGCAGACTTACTCGATAAAGCATATGCCTTCCGATATGTTGTTGTCACAGCAGCGATCAGCATCTTGATTTTGACAAGTGCTATTGCAACACGAGTGGGAAGTGAGTTCGCACCTCAACTCAGTGAGGGGGATTTTGCACTACAACTCATGCGTGCACCGAGCACAGGCATAGAAGAGTCACTTAAGATTCAGGAGAATGTAGAGAAGCAGTTACTCAAAGCTTTCCCTGAAATTAAAGCCATTTTTGCAAGAACAGGAACAGCCGAGGTTGCGACCGATGTCATGCCTCCTAATATTTCCGATGGTATTGTTCTATTAAAACCGCACGATCAATGGCCAAACCCTAAAGAAACGATAGATGAATTGCGTACCAGAATGCTGCAATTTGTGAACCAGATTCCTGGTAATAACAGTGAATTCTCGCAACCCATCGAACTACGTTTTAATGAACTCATTTCAGGTGTACGTAGTGATATCGGGGTGAAAGTTTTTGGGGACGATATGCAGGTCCTCAATCAGGAAGCGGAAAAAATAGCCCAACAGCTACGTAGCATTCCAGGTGCCAGTGAAGTCAAAGTTGAACAGACTGACGGTTTGCCATTACTCAATGTTGATGTTGATCATGCTCTGGCTGCCCAATATGGATTATCAGTCAAGTCTATTCAGGATATTGTCGCTGCGAGTATTGGAGGACAAAGCGTAGGGCAAATTTTACAGGGGGATAGACGTTTCGATTTTGTGATTCGTTTGCAGGAAGACATGCGTACGCCTCAGCAGCTAGCGCAATTACCGATTCGCTTACCAAACGGCGGTCTGATCCAGTTACAAGATGTTGCCAAGGTTGAGAATATTCTGGGCCTTGCTCAAGTGAGCCGTGAAAATGGCAAACGCCGAGTGATTGTGACAGCAAATGTGCGTGATCGTGACCTTGGGTCTTTTGTACAAGAGATGCAAAGCAAACTGGCGCAGCAAAAGCTACCTAGCGGTTATTGGTTGGGTTATGGAGGACAATTTGAGAATCTTGCTTCTGCCACTGCAAGAATGCAAATCGTTGTGCCGATGGCGCTCATCATGATCTTTGTATTGCTGATGGCGGTATTTAGTAACTTTAAAGATAGTTTACTTGTATTTAGCGGGGTTCCTTTCGCTTTATCTGGTGGATTAGTGGCTCTATGGCTGAGAGATATTCCGCTTTCTATGTCTGCTGGAGTCGGGTTTATCGCTCTATCAGGTGTTGCGGTATTGAATGGTCTGGTAATGCTCACATTCATTAAAGAGCTAAGAGCAACTCTAGATGTTCATGCTGCAACTTGGAAAGGTGCGGTACTGCGATTACGCCCTGTATTAATGACAGCATTCGTTGCTTCACTCGGTTTTATTCCAATGGCTTTGGCAACTGGAACGGGTGCAGAGGTACAACGACCTTTGGCAACGGTAGTAATCGGTGGCATTATTTCATCTACGATACTAACGCTGGTTTTATTGCCAGTCATTTATCGATGGATGAATGAAAGCAAGCCGAATAAAGTTGAGCATTCATAATGTCATCGATTTGAGATATCTTTTTTGATGAAAAAGTTTGAGTCAGAAAAGTATTTGAAATAGGTAAAGGTAAACATGAATTCATGGTTACTTTTACCTCACCATAAAGATAAATAATAAGGAGTCCGCAAAATGGGTGGACAACATGGTCATGACCATAGTCATGCTGTAGTGACTGAAGGTAATGCCAAGAAACTAACGATTGCCTTGGCGCTTACTACGACATTTTTAATTGTTGAGGTCATTGCAGGTTTAATCACACAAAGTCTGGCATTGCTCTCTGACGCTGCGCATATGTTTACAGATGCAGCTGCTTTGGCAATTGCTCTGGTCGCAATTCAGATTTCAAAACGCCCTGCTGATAATAAACGTACTTTTGGTTATCAGCGCTTTGAAATTCTGGCCGCTTTATTTAATGCACTCATGCTGTTCGTTGTGGCAATTTATATTTTATATGAAGCCTATATCCGTTTCTCTAAGCCACCCGAAATTCAAAGTGTGGGCATGTTGATCGTGGCAACCATTGGTTTGTTGATTAACCTCATCTCAATGAAAATCCTGATGTCGAGTGCCAATAACAGCCTAAATGTGAAAGGTGCTTATCTAGAAGTATTGAGTGATGCACTAGGTTCAGTAGGCGTTATTATTGGTGCAATTATTATTTACTTCACTAATTGGTACTGGATTGACACGCTTATTGCAGTACTGATTGGATTTTGGGTATTACCAAGAACATGGGTTTTACTTAAGCAAAGTATTAACATTTTGCTCGAAGGTGTACCTGAAGAGGTCGATATTGAGAAGCTACGTGCAGATTTACTTTCTTTAAATGGTGTTGAGAGTATTCACCAACTCAAAGTGTGGGCGATTACGTCTAAAAACATCCATTTAACCGTGCACTTATTTGCGCCTGAAGCTGATCGTACCAAGTTGTATCAAGATGCGGTTGAAATGCTTTCTCATGAACATGGTATTGGTGAAGTGACATTGCAGATTGAGGACGATGCCGAGATCAATTGTCAGCATATTGCTCAACATGCTTCGCATAAACATGATGATGCAGATAATGCACATTCACATCAGCATTGAGCTGATGTGAACAGTTTTTTTAAATTTCCCATTCGTTATTGCAGTCACGGCATTTCCAGTGTTTTTGTGACTGCATAAATGCCTGCATAGACAATTTGAAATCAGGCAAATCACGCCAGAACATAAAACCTGCCCCTACAGTAACCACAAATGCAACTACTGTTGCGATTTGAAGAGAACTACCTGCACCATTGCCAAAAATCCACATAAAGATGCTAATGACTACTAACAGTAAAAGCACAAAAATTGCAGGAATCAAGATAACCAGACTTTTAGGAACGACAGGTTTTGCGCTGTTAACGCCTTGGCTCACAGGCATAATTTTAACACTTTGACATTTAGGGCAACGATATTGCATGGGAACTCCACATTTAGTTTGAATCTATTCTAACGGAAATGTGCAGAAAGAAAAAAATTTGTAATATATCGATGAAATGTATTGAGTTAGGAGAAAAATTACTTATGGATAAACAAAGAAATATAAAAAACGGATGATTTATCCGTACACATAAAAAATAAAATAATATTGTAGAGCATGCTAATCTACAGAAAAATGAAGTGTGATTAGCACAATAAATGAGCTTAAATACTCGAATAGGATGTGGGATAAATATAAAAAGGAGAGAGGGACTTGGGTCAACAAGATGACAATAAGTCGCAGCCTACAACGACAGCACCGGTTTTAGCTACCCCAGATACTGCTAAACCGTCATTATCTCGTCGATTACTGCATAAGACATTGCAACATGCCCAAGATGCAGTTGGGTTTGCTAGTGACACGACACGTAATATTGCAGAGGTTGCTGATGCTGCTTTGGGCGCGCTCGATCAAGTAACTACGCATACACGACGTGGAGTTGTCGGAATGACAAATCTGGCAGCAGGTACTGTAAGAGATATGGTGTCTGAAACCAGTGAAACAGCACGCCAAGTCGCGTTGATTATGGCGCGAACTTTTTTAGGCAAAAGTACCTTAACGTTGTACTTACCCGAAATGTTATTAAATAATCAGATTCGTAAGCGCATAGATCGCTCAGAAATTGATGATATTAAAATCAAGTGCGGCAATGACAGTTTCCAAGTCGAGATCGATGGGCATTATCATCGCTTCATGTATCGTTTGAGTTTAGATTTTAAAGTATTGGAATGCCGTATTGGGCAGGAAAAATTCTTACGCTTGCGTCAAATGGATGAAAGTCTTGATGTCCAGATTCGTCATGGCGGCACCTTGTCAAATTGGGCTGTGCGACGTATTGGTCGAGTTGGTTTCGAAGTGGTAAATATGTTGCCTATTCCATCACTCATTAATCACTTGATTGGCGATATTCCCGGAATCCAACGCGATGGGCATCGCATGTGGTTTATTGACCTAGAGCAAGCAGGATTTATTGACTTTATTAACAACCGTTCATGGATGGTTGAAAAGCTTCTGAGTTTGACTGATTTTAGTATTTTACCGGGCTTGAATATTTTGAGAGAAAGTCGCGAGCTTGTGCAGCAGCTCGTAGATCAGTTTGAAATTAGAGGACTACGAGTGCAGTCTGGTCGTCTTGAAGTACAAGTAGGAATTGCAAGTTGATAGAGCATATAAAAAGTTAATCATAGATTAGCTTTTTATTTTTTAGGCAAAAAAAAGCCACTGACGTTATGCAGTGGCTTTTTAGAATTTGGCGTCCCTACGGGGATTCGAACCCCGGTTACCGCCGTGAAAGGGCGATGTCCTAGGCCTCTAGACGATAGGGACTTATATGAGGCATACATCTGAAAAATATTGGCGTCCCTACGGGGATTCGAACCCCGGTTACCGCCGTGAAAGGGCGATGTCCTAGGCCTCTAGACGATAGGGACGTTTCAGAGGTGGGCGTATATTAGGTCGATTTAATAAAAGTGTCAAATAGTTTTCTGAAGAAATATTAAAAAAAACAATCAAGCGATTAAAAATAACTCAAATTGTAGAAAATATATACATTTAGCCCTCATTTTTCTGAAAAGGTTCAATAATTGCCTTTATAACCGATGGATGTTGTAAATATCCTAAAATCTCATGTGGTTGGTGGGCAAAGGTATAAATTTTCTGATTGATAATGGCAGGATCAAAATTAAATGGGGCCTCGCATAAGGGAAAAGCGGTCAAAAAATCATCTTGAGAGTAAAAATTAAACCAGTCACCATGAATACAGGGTGGTCTAGAAATTGGATTCGGGAGCTTACTTTGAATCACGCGAAAAGCTAAAGGCGAAGCTAGGGTAATAAAACGCTTAACTGAGAATTGATAAGATGGATCTGATAATAATTGGAAAGCGATAACTGAACCAAGAGAGTGTCCCACCACAATATAATCTTCTTCTTCTCGCATTTTCTTTAAAATTCTTTGATGTACTTCCTGCATGAACTCTGGATTAGATAAATACATATAGGTTTCGATAAGGAATTGTTGAATCAAACTTTCATGCAGTTTAGGAAAGTTATTTAATAGAACAACTAGTTCTTTCAGTACGCGATCTTTAACTAATTGAGAAGTGAGATAAAGTCGTTCTGAGAAGCTTTGCTCAGCTTGATCGGTTGAGGGACGTAACAACGGAACAAATGGAGTGTGCTCTTTAGGTGGGGGATTACTTGGGTGTACGTTAATAGGGAAATAATTATTAAAAAATGATTTAGGTAACAACGTGTTAAGGTCTAATTGATTGCTTAATTGGTATTTGGTCATTAAGTCGCCATAAAATGGCATGTGAATATGAAGATCACGGATATTAACTCTGCAAGGCATTTGTTTTAGGCCGAGCTTAAACACTTTTAACCAATGCTCTTTCAAGCGATGTGCTGTGTAGTTTTGTTGATTCATCCCATGGATAAATATAATTTTCATTCTATACAAAGAATTGTTTTTAATATAAATTTTAATCTACCGTGGTCTGATACATAAAACCAGTATGTAGGCAAAAAAAAGTGTAGCTTTTTGCTACACTTTAATTGAATAACGACAGTTTTAGTCTTTATTACGATAAAAAATGAAATAACTGGCATAGCATAAAGCTGTGAAAATGAGACAGCCTACAAAGCCAGCTCGCATTTCAGGGTCTGCTGCCATACTTAAACAAGTAATAAAACAGAAAATAAAACCTAAAATTGGCACAATAGGAAATAAAGGCGCAGCATATTGTAAGTCTTTAACAGTATGGCCTGATTTATACCATTGGCGGCGGAAATTGAACTGGCTTAAACAAATGCTCATCCATACAATCACCATGGTAAAAGCCGCTACGCCAAGCAGATTCTTAAAAATAGTCTCTGGTGCAAATTGCTCTGATAGCAAACCTGGAATTGCTCCAAACATGGTTACAACTAGAGCAACGATTGGTGTTCCACTTTTTGATAAAGTCGCAAACACACTAGGTAGTAATTTTTGTTCTGACAGAGACCACATCATACGTGAAGCTGCATATAAGCCAGAATTTGCTGCTGAAAGTAGAGCAGTAATAATTACAAACCTAATAATGTCATCCGCATATGGAATGCCAATATAATTAAATACGGTCACGAAAGGACTGCTACTTACACCATCACCGCCTAGACCTGCGAGTTGGAATGGGAGTAAGGCGCTAATAACAATGATGGTACCTACAAAGAAAATAAGTAGGCGCCAGATCGCGGCATTAATCGCTTTTGGTACATTTTGAGCTGGATCTTTTGTTTCGCCAGCTGCTACACCAATTAATTCGGTTCCTGAGAAAGCAAAGTTAACAATTAGCATGGTCGTAAAAATAGGAATTAAACCATGAGGGAACCAGCCTTGAGCTGTAAGATTGCTAAATAGTGGAGCAGTCTGGGCACCATGGAATGGAATTAAACCAAAAATTGCTAATAAGCCAAGAACAATAAAAGCAATGACCGTGACGACTTTAACAAGGGCTAGCCAAAACTCAGACTCAGCAAAAATACGCGTTGAACTAATATTTAAGCCAAAAATAGTAACTGCAAAAATAATTGTCCAAATCCACATTGAAATCTGAGGGAACCATTCTTGCATGAGCAATGCTGCGGCTGTGAATTCTGTTCCAAGTGTTGCAGTCCAAGTTAACCAGTACATCCAAGAAATCATATAGCCTGTACTTGGACTAATGTATTTTTTGGCATAGGCTCCAAAAGAACCTGAAACAGGCATGTGTACAGCGAGTTCTCCTAGGCAGAGCATGACCATGTAAGCGATCGCGCCACCAAGAATATAGGCAATAATTGCGCCAATAGCTCCAGTTTGTGAAATGACTTCCCCTGAACCTAAAAATAGACCAGTTCCGATCGCTCCGCCCAGTGATAACATCACAAGGTGGCGAGTACTCATGGCTCTTTTTAAAGGTGCAGTACTGTTCTGATGCTGATGAGCATCTAGTTGTTTGTCAGATGGCTGCATATTACACATTGAGAGAATTAAGAAAGACGCTATTTTAGATAAAATAGACAAATGTGCAATCTAGAAAGAGATAAAGAATAAACAGTAAGGTGACGATAGAGTCTTTTAATAATTTTTAAAGCAGAATATGGCGTCCCTACGGGGATTCGAACCCCGGTTACCGCCGTGAAAGGGCGATGTCCTAGGCCTCTAGACGATAGGGACTTAATGAGGCAAACACAAAGGAGCGTGGTGGAGTCAAGCGGGATCGAACCGCTGACCTCTACAATGCCATTGTAGCGCTCTACCAACTGAGCTATGACCCCAGTTTGTGTGAGCGCAATCTTAGGGTGAATGCGCTCACACGTCAACAAAAAAATGAATTAAACTTCGCTAGTTGCGTCATTTTTCGGCAATTTTAAGCTCTCATTGAGTTTTTCCCAATTTTTAACTTCTTTCTTGCTTGGTCCGCCTACAATTTCTAGGGCATGACGTAAGCGAGCGAAAGTTAAATCAGGTCCAAGCGTAACCATTGATTGCATCACTGGGGTCGAACTCGTTGAACCGGCGATTGCAATAAAGAACGTTGGCATGAAATCACGTAATTTAATGCCCATCTGATTCGCAAGATCCATTAGGGTTTGGCTAACGGTGTCATTATTCCAAGTAAACTGACCTTCAAGACGCCAAATTGCAAATTGTAAACTTTGACGAACTTGCTCTTGAGTCAATTTTTTACTTTCAAACATTTCAGCAGTAATTTGTGGCATATGGTTAAAATAGAAACCAGCCCAATTTACAGCTTCTGAAAGTAAATTAATACGTGGTTGAATAGCGGCAGCAATATCTTCTAAAGTGTTGCGATCACTCTTCCATGTTAATAAACGGTCTAATAATTGGCCAGGTGTTAAACCTTTGATCCATTGACCATTTAACCAATTCAGTTTTTCAACATCAAAAATTGGTCCACCTAGTGATACACGCTGAATATCAAAGTTGTCCATCATGTCTTGTAATGTGAAAACTTCTCTTTCATCCGGCATTGACCAACCCATGCGGCCTAAATAATTTAACAAGGCTTCTGGTAATACACCGATGTCGCGGTAGTAGTTAATTGATGTCGGGTTTTTACGTTTAGATAGTTTTGATTTATCAGGGTTACGCAACAGTGGCATATGGCAAAGTGTTGGCATTTCCCAACCAAAATATTGGTAAAGCAACTGATGCTTCGGTGCAGATGGAAGCCATTCTTCACCACGCAATACATGAGTGATTTCCATTAAATGGTCATCAACAACGTTAGCCAAGTGGTAAGTTGGTAAACCATCTGTTTTTAGAAGGACTTGCATATCGACTTGTGCCCAAGGAATTTCAACTTCTCCACGTAGCAAGTCATTAAATTTACAAACACCTTCTTCAGGCACTTTCATACGAATGACATGAGGTTCACCTGCTTCAAGACGTCGAGTCACTTCTTCTTGAGAAAGTTTTAAACCGCGGCCGTCATATTTTGGTGTTTCGCCACGTGCCTGTTGTTCAGCACGCATTTGATCAAGTTCTTCTGCTGTTGCGAAACAGTAAAAAGCATGACCTTTTTCAACAAGTTCTAATGCGTATTGCTTATAAATTCCCATACGTTCAGATTGGCGATATGGCGCATGTGGGCCACCTACATCTGGACCTTCAGACCAATTCAGACCTAACCAACGTAATGAATCCAAAATCATTTTTTCAGATTCTGGTGTAGAACGAAGTTGGTCTGTATCTTCAATCCTTAAAATAAATTCTCCGCCATGTTGTTTCGCAAAACACATGTTAAATAAAGCAATGTAGGCTGTGCCAACATGAGGAAAACCGGTAGGGGAAGGTGCAATACGAGTACGAACTTTCATAGATAATGGGTCAGAATAAAAATTGAAACTATTATAACGAAAAAGCCCAGTATTCTGACGTTTTATTTAACGTCAGTCTGGGCTAAGACTGAAACGAAGAGGGGATGTTTCAGATTTTAAGAAGCATGCGGCTGAAAGATTGCCTGAACAAAACGTGAAAAACGTTCGTGTTGTGCAGCAAGAAAATTTTGGGTTGGAGTAACGCGAATAGTATTAAGAACCTTAAGCTCATCATTTGTAGAAGGTAACACGATAGGGTTACGTTTCTGCTGATCTAAAGCTTTTTCAATAAGCGAAGTTTGCTTATCTGAACCTGTTTTGTTTGGAGTGTCTTTAAGTACTGCTGCTGCAGAAAACTGTGATGCTAAACCCAGCACCAAACTTAAGCTTAAAGCTTTTCCATAATGAATTTTCATTGTTAATCATCCCCTCTGTTCATTACATTTCATCTATTTTTTGAGTTTAACAAAATGTAAAATTACGGTAATGCTACGATTTAAACATAAATATTAATAAAAAAGTGGAACTGTGTCACACTTTTTACAAAATTTACCTATATTTTAAATTGGTCGACTCAAATGTAGACCATATGTATCCTTTACACTTCATTATTTAACAAATTAATGTGTAGATAAAGTGAAGGTCCTAAATAAGTTGTAAGAATAATTACAAAATTTTTCAAAAATGAAATAACTTAGACATTTTCAGCTATATATCTAAAAAAGATTAATAAAAAAGATATAAATATAAGTAATTGATTGTAAAAAATAAAATTAAAAATATAGTTAAACTAAAACGAATGATGGGTTTTGTAAATGAAAAAAATATCAATAATAGCGGTCGCTTTATATATGGGAATAGCGACAACAGCGGCTCAAGCAGCTACCTCTTTTTTAAATGTTTTTTATGATCCGACTCGAGAGTTTTATCAAGAATATAACCAAGCATTTGGTAAATTTTGGAAACAGCGAACAAGGCAAGATGTTTAATTTAAACAGTCACATGGTGGATCTGGTAAACAAGCCCGCGCGGTAGCCACAGGACTTGAAGCTGATGTAGTAACGCTAGCGTTAGCGAATGACATTGATGAGATTGTGAAAGCTGGGTTTATTCAGCCGAACTGGCAAAAAGAATTCCCAAATAATTCTGCCTCTTATACGTCAACTGTCGTGTTTCTAGTACGAAAAGGTAACCCGAAAAATATACGCGACTGGAATGATTTAACAAAACCAGGTGTGGAAATTATCACCCCTAACCCTAAAACAGGTGGTGCACCGCGTTGGATTTATCTCTCTGCGTGGGGATATGCTTTAAAACAGCCGGGTGGAAATGATGCTAAGGCTCGAGAGTTGGTGAAAAAGCTTTATCACAATGTGAAAGTTCTAGATTCGGGAGCCCGTGGTTCACTTACGACATTTGCCGAACGTGGCATTGGTGATGTTTTGTTGTCTTGGGAAAATGAAGCTTTGTTGGCGACGAAAGGACCTGATAAGGATAAATATCAAATTGTTTATCCATCAATTTCAATTTTGGCAGAACCATCTGTAGCGATTGTAGATAAAACAGTAGATAAAGATGGAAACCGAACCTTGGCAACAGGTTATCTGAACTTTTTATATTCACCTTTAGGCCAAGAATTGGCTGCTAAACATTATTTCCGTCCGCGGAATGCTCAAGTGGCTGCGAAATATGCAGCGCAATTTCCAAAAATTAAATTATTTACCATTAATGATGTGTTCGGTGGTTGGGCTAAAGCTCAGAAAACTCACTTTGCAAATGGTGCTATTTTTGATCAAATTTATGATGGAAAGCAGTAAATAAAATGATCTAAAACAATAGTCCAAAAAGAAAACTTAGAAGTTAAATATTCATAAATAAAGCAAGCAAACTTAAAAAAGTGAGCTTTCTTTATTTTTTTGCTTAAAAAATGCTAACAAAACGGTTTTATCTATGAAAAATTAATATTTTCCTACAAAAAGCCGTTTGGCGTTGATCATAAACAAGGTGATAATGTGCAGTTACATTTTTACGCAATGATTTAACACCTATGTCGCATATTTCTGTCTTACTTTTCGAGACCGTTGAGAGCTTATTGGCAGATCGCACAACAGGGGTGTATATCGATGCAACCTTCGGACGAGGTGGGCATACACGTTTATTGCTCTCAAAACTTGATGAAAATGCACGAGTATATGCATTTGATAAAGACCCTCAAGCTTTGGAAGTTGCGGCTGCTTTGGCAAAAGAAGACCCAAGATTTACCATTATTCATGCCAGTTTTGCTGATATTAAAGAAAAAATGCAGGAAATTGGTGTGATGAGTGTTGATGGCATTATGGCTGACTTAGGGGTGTCATCTCCTCAACTCGACCAAGCTGAACGTGGTTTCAGTTTTATGCAAGATGGTCCTCTAGACATGCGAATGGATAATTCTAAGGGGTTAACCGCAGCTGAGTGGTTACTTGAAATTGAAGAAGAACAATTAGCAAATATTATTTATCAATATGGCGAAGAACGTTATAGTCGACGTATTGCAAAAGCGATTAAACAAGCTGGAAAACTAGATACAACAGCCCAATTGGCAGAACTTGTTAAAACAGCTCATCCAAAATGGGAAAAGCATAAGCATCCAGCAACACGGACATTTCAGGCAATTCGTATTGCTATTAATAAAGAACTAGATGATATTGAAGTATTTTTACCACAAGCTGTAGACTTACTAAAACCAAAAGGGCGTTTGTCTGTGATTAGCTTTCATTCTCTTGAAGATCGCTTGATCAAACAATTTATTCAAAAAGAATCGACTTTGGCAGAAGATATTGGCTGGGGAATGCCACAGCAACAGGTAGATACAAGAAGGTTAAAGAAAATTTCACGGGTTCGTGCGAGTGAAGAAGAAGTAAAAGCGAACCCACGTTCACGTAGTGCATGGCTTCGGGTTGCTGAACGCTTGGAACAAAAAGGCGCGTAATGAAAAGCAGTGATGAAATTGAAACCACTGAAAATAAAGTGGTGAAAAAAGTTGTGGCATACACCGTATTAGTGGTGCTTGTTTTTATCAGTGCCATGATGGTGGTATTTCAAGTGTTTGAATATCGTCATGATTATAGAGAGCTTAGCTCTTATATGCGTGAACGTGATGATCTCAATGCTGAATGGGGACGTTTGCTTATTGAGCAACAAACCTTCGGTGCAACAGCACAGATTGGTACGCGTGCTGTAACCCAGCTACGCATGTTTTCGCCACCTGCTGCAGAAACGGTGGTAATTTCTTTACCGATGACCTCAGAGCAAAATAAGTAAGGCCTTGCTGTATGGTAGATAAGCGAACAAAGCAAACACGGAAAAAACAGCAGTCTATTTCGGAAAAGCCAACTCTTGCCTTCGATATGTGGCGGTTTTATCTGCTATGGGCAACAGTACTGCTCTGTTTTGTTGTTTTAATTGCACGTGCATTTTATGTGCAAGTGATTAATAAAGACTTTTTGCAAAACAAGGCCAATGCCAATATTTTGCGTACTGAACGTATTGAGGCAATGCGTGGGGTTATTAGTGACCGTCATGGCGTGCCTTTGGCCATTAGTACGCCTATTATGAAAATTGTCATTGATCCACGTGATTACTTTGATACCAAGCATTTATATGACGAAATTACAGCCGAATTAAAAAAAGATCCAAATAATCGTAAGTTAAAACGACAATTACCAGATAAAAACCTAAACCTTGATGAGTTGGCGGATGTGGTTGGTTTAGATCGTGCAGATCTAAAGAAACAGATGAATGCACGTCCACGTTCTCGTTATTTGGTTTTGAAAAAAGAAGTTCCGCCGCAACAGGCAGATCTTATTACAAAGGGTAACTTCCAAGGCGTTTATGCCGAGAAAACATATAAACGTTATTATCCTCAACCGCAGCCAAATGCTCAGATTATTGGTTTAACCAATAGTGAAGGCCAAGGGATTGAAGGCTTGGAAATGCAGTTGAATAAACAACTGTCTGGGGTAGATGGCGAACAAAAAATTATTCGTGATAAACGTGGTAACCGCTTAAAAGTTTCAGAGGTTATTCGTGAGGGTGAACCAGGCGAAAACATCACTTTAAGTATCGACTCTCGTTTGCAATATATTATGTACCGTGAGTTGACTGCTGCTGGTGTTGCAAATAACGCTCGTTCGGCGACAGCAATTGCTGTTGATGTTAAAACAGGCGAAATTCTGGCCATGACCAGTTGGCCATCTTATAACCCGAATGATAAAAACGGTTTATCTAATAAAGATGCCATGCGTAACCGCGGTGCGATTGATATGTTCGAGCCAGGTTCTACCATGAAGCCTTTTACAGTTTCTGCTGCACTCGAAACTGGACAATATACGCCAAATACTATTGTCAACACTTCGCCAGGTTCAATGCGTTTAGGCTGGCATACTATTCGTGATACGCATAATTATGGTGCTTTGACTGTCAGTGGCGTAATTATTAAGTCATCAAACGTGGGTTCAGCAAAAATTGCGTTGTCACTTCCTAAGGAAACATTACCAAGCTTCTTTAACCGTGCTGGCTTTGGTAAACGTTCTGCTGTGAAGTTCCCCGGTGAAAGCTCTGGTTTAGTACTTCCTGTAAGCAAATTAAACTCTTCCCAAATTGGTACCATGGCTTATGGTTATGGTCTAAATGCAACTATTCTTCAGTTGGCGCAAGGCTATGCAATGCTTGCAAACCATGGGGTAAAAATGCCTCTAAGTTTGCATAAGCTCGATCAAGCTCCTAAAGGTGAGCAAGTTCTTGCTCCAAAAATTGCTGATCAGGTTTTGCTTATGCTTGAGCAAGTGACGATGCCAGGCGGTACCGCAAAGCAAGCTAATATTCCAGGTTATCGCGTTGGTGGTAAAACAGGTACGGCTCATAAACTTCGTGCAGACCGTAAAGGTTATTCTAATAATGAATATCGTGCTTTATTTGCAGGTGTAGCTCCGATTAGTGATCCTCGTTTAGCGGTTATTGTAGTTGTTGAAAATCCACAAGGCCGTTATTACGGTGGTTTGGTTGCGGCCCCTATTTTTGCACGCATTATGCAAGAATCATTGCGCTTAATGAATATACCGCTTGATAAGCCCCTTGATACTCCAGAAAATCCTATTCGCAGGTAAGCTATGTCTGTTTCTTTCCAAGAAATTAATCCAGTCGAGATCGATGCACAGTGGTCTAAACAGCCTTTTCAAGGCTTTAGTTTAGACAGCCGTAAGGTTGCGTTAGGCCAGATCTTTATCGCTTTGACCAGTTATAGCCAACCTGAAAAAACACGTGCTTTTGCTGAGTCAGCTTTAGCTAATGGTGCTCTTGCCATTATTAGTGAGACTGAGTTGGGCGTAGCAAATGAGTGGGTATGTTCTGATGTACGTCAACGTATGGGTGAGTGGCAAGAACGTTATTTACAGCATATAGATCCCGTAGCACCAGTGCGTATTATTGCAGTGACTGGTACAAATGGTAAAACCACAATTTCGCGTCTAGTGGCTGAATTAATTAGCTCTCAACAACAACGCTGTGCTGTGATGGGTACTACAGGCAATGGTATTTTACCAGACTTAACACCATCAACTCACACTACGCTTGATGCTTTACAACTGCAAAATGCATTACATGATTATGCAAAACAAGGTGCGACTTTTGCTTCTTTAGAAGCAAGCTCACATGGTTTAGAACAAGGTCGTTTAAATGGTTGTGCGATTGAGATTTCTGTTTATAGTAATTTGAGTCGTGACCATCTGGATTATCACGGTACTTTAGAGGCTTATGCAGAAGCGAAGGCTCTTTTATTCCGTTTTAGCTCTTTAAAAGTAGCCGTTATTAATTTAGATGATGAGCATGCTACTCTCATGATCAATGCAGCAAAGCAAAATCCTGCTCAACCGAAAATTTTAACGTATTCACTTACTCAAAATACTGCTGATTATTATATTACTGACCTGAGTTACAGTTTAGCAGGGGCGACATTTAATTTAGTGAGCCCGCAAGGTTCTTTTGCTGTGCAAAGTCCATTGTTAGGGCATTTTAATGTCGAAAACTTGGTTGCAGCTCTTATTGCTACTGAGCAAGCAGGTTTTGATTTAAAAGCGCTAGTAGCTTTCGTTCCTGAGCTGATTGGTGCCCCAGGTCGAATGCAAGTTATTCGTGATGGTGAGCGTTTATTTGTTGTTGATTATGCACATACACCAGATGCATTAATTCAAGTGCTTAAAACATTAAAACGTCATGTTTCTAATCAACTTTGGGCTGTATTTGGGTGTGGCGGGGACCGTGATCGCGGTAAGCGTCCACTCATGACTCAAGCAGCTCTGGATGGCGCAAATCCAGTTATTTTGACGTCGGATAACCCTAGAACAGAAGACCCTGAACAAATTTTTGCTGACATGAAGCAAGGAATCGATTTTTCAGGGCACCGTATGCATGAAATTCATGACCGCCGTGAAGCAATTAAATTTGTTGCACAGCAGGCTCAGGCTGGTGATATTGTTGTGATTGCCGGTAAAGGACATGAAAATTATCAAGAAATTAATGGCGTACGTCACTGGTTTGATGATGTTGTTGAAGTGCGTTCTGCGATTGATGCACAACATCACACTGTAGACGCTGCTTACCCTGCACAATAGGACAAATTATGCATACTTCAACCACCAGTACCGTGCCTTTGGAACCGTGGACAGCTCAACAATTACAACAGGCAACACAGGGCTACTGGCATAAAGACCAAATCCCTCAAACTGAAATTAAACGTATTTTGACGGACTCTCGTCATGCGGAAACTGGGGATGCCTTTTTAGCACTAAAAGGTGAGCGTTTCGATGCGCATGATTTCGTTGCACAAGTTGTTGCAAATGGTTGTCAAATAGCTATTGTTGAACGTCCGCTAGATGTAGATATTGCACAACTCGTTGTTGCCGATACCCGATTGGCTTTAGGGCAACTCGGTGCTTATCGCCGTGAGCAAAACTCACAATTAAAGGTGATTGCCTTAACGGGAAGTAGTGGTAAAACTACAACCAAAGAAATGCTGGGAAGTATATTGTCGCGCTTAGCACCGACACTAATCACCCGAGGCAATTTAAATAATGACCTTGGTGTACCAATGATGTTGCTAGAGCTTCGCAAGGAGCATCAATATGCGGTGATGGAGTTGGGTGCAAGCCATCAAGGCGAGATTGATTACACATCAAAACTCGTTCAGCCTCATGTTGCGGGCATATTAAATATTGGTACAGCTCATTTAGGCGAGTTTGGTGGTCGTGAAGGTATTTGCCGCGCTAAATCGGAAATTTATCGTCATATTTTACCAAATGGCGTTGCAATCGTGCCAAAACAAGATGACTTCACTGCTGAGATTGTTGATGCTGCAAAAGCTCATCGTATTTCTACATTTGGTGTAGGAGGTGATGTCTATGCAACAGATGTGGAATTGTTGCCTCAATCAACGAATTTTAACCTTCATACACCGCAAGGTAGTAGTGCAGTTAAGCTTCCTTTTGCGGGGGAGCATAATGTTCAAAATGCGACCGCAGCTGTAGCTTTTGCTTTAGCAATTGGTATTGGACTAGAAGATATTGTCCAAGGTTTAGAGCAAGCTCAGGGAGCCAAAGGTCGTCTTAACTTTATTCAAAAGTCACCTTACTTATTTATTGATGATACCTACAATGCCAATCCGACTTCTATGCGCGCTGCTGCACAAGTATTGTTACAGCAACAAGGCGTAAAAGTGATGGTCATGGGGGATATTGGTGAGTTAGGTGATAGTAGTTGGCAAGAGCATCATGATTTAGGTCGTGATCTTGCTGAGCTTCCTTTAGATCATATTATTGCGGTGGGGCAATTTGCTTCAGCGGCTCTCGAGGGTGCAGACTCTCATTCTAATAAAGTGAAAGCATTTCAGACACAAGCTGAGGCGCTTCCATTTTTAATTAATCTAATCCAAACACATCAACCCCAGTCCATGAGTTTCCTGTTTAAAGGTTCTCGCTTTACTCATATGGAAACGTTGATGGCTGATTTGATGGAGAAACTTTAAATGCTGTTATGGTTGTTTGAACAACTTGCGGGCTATCACAGCTCGTTTCAGGTCGTTCGTTATTTAACATTACGTTCTTTACTCAGTGTACTAACTTCACTGACCATTGGTCTGGTCCTCGGCCCGATCATGATTCGTAAATTACAAGCGTTAAAATACGGTCAGGCAGTAAGTTCGTTTGCTCCTGAAAATCATGCTAAGAAAATGGGTACACCGACGATGGGTGGGATTTTAATTCTGCTCTCAATTGGTATTAGTACTTTGCTGTGGGCTGATTTGTCTAACCCTTATGTCTGGATTGTGCTTGGTGTAATGGTTGTGTTCGGTGCCGTAGGCTGGGCAGATGACTGGATTAAAATTCGCTATAAAGACAATGCGGGATTACCTGCACGTAAGAAATTTTTCTGGACTTCTGTTGCATCGCTGGGTGCTGGTATTGCGTTATATTTAATCGCAACTCAACAGTCCAATGCAGAACATACCGCAAACATGCTGGATTTATTGATTCCATTTTTTAAGAATCTTTCAATTCCACTCTCAATTGTTCCGTTAGGTTTGGCATTTATTGTATTTACCTATCTGGTGATTAATGGTGCTTCTAACGCTGTTAACTTAACAGATGGTTTAGATGGCTTGGCAATCATGCCGGTTGTCATGGTAGCTACGGGCTTAGGCGTATTTGCTTACTTGTCTGGTGACATCCGTTTCGCTAACTACTTACATATTCCATATGTGAAATATACTTCTGAGCTTGTAGTGATCTGTTCTGCCATGATTGGTGCAGGTTTGGCATTCCTTTGGTATAACGCGCATCCTGCTCAAGTATTTATGGGTGATGTCGGTGCTTTAGCTTTAGGTGCGATGCTTGGAACAATTGCAGTTATGGTTCGTCAAGAAATCGTATTTGCAATTATGGGCGGTGTATTTGTAATGGAGGCAGTATCTGTATTTTTACAAATTGGCTCTTTGCGTATGCGTAATAAACGTGTGTTCTTAATGGCGCCGCTGCATCATCACTATGAAAAGCAGGGCTGGAAAGAAACGCAAGTTGTGATCCGTTTTTGGATTATTACAATTATATTAGTAGTTTTAGGTCTAATGACTTTAAAATTGCGATAGATCTTATTTTAGTGTCAATATAAAGCCAGTTCTACTGGCTTTTTTTATTGGAGAGGTGAATGACAAAAGTTGCTGGTCTAGACCAATTATCTGTGATTAATCAAAAAGTAGTTGGAGAGGGCGAAGTATTACCTCAAGTTGTACTTAAAGATGGAAGTCAGGTGCAAACAGGAACTGTAGCGACAATGCTGCACAATATTGAATTATATAATGCAGGTCAAAGAGGACAAATTGAGGAAGAGCTAAAGATCGCAATTCCAACTTTAGTCAAAGTAGGTCTGTTTGATTTGTTTCAGGTAGATGAATGGATTAATGGTACAAATGCAGGTCGCACCTTTGTTGGACTACACGCAAAGACTTATTTACAACAAAAAGAACAAGAGAATAATTAAAAGTGGCTAAGCAAATTTTAATGTGTCCTGTGTGTCGTCAGTCCCTGAATTTAACTGAACGAACTTGGCGATGTGAGCAAGGACATAGTTATGATGTAGCTAAACAAGGCTATGTCAATTTACATGTGGTGCAACATAAACATAGTAAAAACCCAGGGGATACACCCGAGTCAGTAGATGCGCGACGAGCTTTTTTGCAAAGTGGTTATTATCAGCCTTTACAACAGGCTGTAGTCGCTTTATTAAAGCAACTAGATGTAAAAGCAATACTCGATATCGGATGTGGTGAGGGCTACTATACAAGTGCTATGCAGCAAGTCGTTGAGCAGTGTGTTGGTGTTGATATTGCAAAAAATGCGGTACAGCGCGCAGCAAAGCTCAACACTGAAGTAACTTGGGTGGTGGGAACAGGAGCAACTTTACCTGTGCTAGATCAGAGTATGGATGTTTGCACCAGTTTATTTAGCCCGATTCCGCAAGCCGAAATTGCGCGTGTTTTAAAAGAAGATGGTTATTTAATTGTTGTTACGCCTGCCTCTGAACATTTGTATGCCATGCGTGAAGCTCTTTTTGAACAAGTGAACCCTCACACACCAGAAAAGTTTGTAGAGCAGCTGCAAGATTTGTTTGAGTTAAAGCAAGAGCAAATTATTGATGCCCCTTTTGTGCTCGATCAACAAGCCCTAAAAAATCTGATTGCTATGACGCCTTATGCCTATAAGGCTTCTCCCGAGCGTCGCTTGCAGTTAGAGCAACAATCGCAATTAGAAGTAACGGCGTCTTTTCAAATTTATGTTTTTCAGAAACGCAATAAAAAAGCCATCTAACGATGGCTTTTTCTATTATTCAATCTGATTAATCAGATTTTCTAGTTCATCTTTTTCACGCTTAGGCACAGGCTCCTGTGAAGGTTTTATAGCAGGAGGTGCAGCTTTAGATGGAATAACAATTTCTTCACCTGGTAAATCGGAAAAGTCATTGTCATTGCTCAGTTTTGGTTGAGGCGGTGCTGGACGATAGAGCGGACGTGCCAGTGGTGGAGCCGCACGATAAGTTTTCTTATCGCCTACTTCAGTAACGGTTTGTTGTTTGTCACGGGAAATAGGGCCTTGAGCATCTTTATCTAAGCGAACCCAAGCTGCTGGCGTACCTTGCAATGCTTGCCCCATAAAGTTAATCCAGATTGGTAATGCAGCAATACCACCATATTCACGGCGACCAAGCGTAGTCGGTTGGTCAAATCCAACCCATGCTACAGTCACTAACTTGCCGTTGAAACCTGCAAACCATGCATCTTTTGCATCATTCGTAGTACCTGTTTTACCACCTAAATCACTACGGCCAATTTTAAGCGCAGCACGACCTGTACCATGCTCAATTACATCACGTAAGATGTTCGCCATATCGTAAGCAGAGCTTGATTTTAAAATACGTTGAGCTTGGCGATATTGACTGTTGTTTTTATCAGTCTGTTTAAGATTAAGCTGCTTAGCGGCCTTTTCGTTCTGCTCTACGTCTTTATTTGTAACTTCGATGACTTCATCATCGGTTGTTTTAGCCTTTTGCTCATCATTTGTTGTGTCAGGCGCGTTAATACATGGAATACATGCGTATTCTGGTTTAGCTTCATAAATGACTTTGCCATAAGCATCTTCAATACGTTGAATGAAATGCGGTTGAACACGGTAACCGCCATTTGCAAACGTTGCATAACCAGTTGCCATCTGAATTGGTAGTACTTGAGGAGTACCTAAGGCAATGGTGTAGTTACGTGGAATTTGGTCTTCCTGTAAACCAAAATCCATAAATAACTGACGAGTACGTTCAATACCCACTGTTTGTAGAAGTCTTACTGATACGGTATTACGAGACAAATACAAAGCACGACGTAATGGGATCATGCCTAAGTAACGGCCATCAGAGTTTCGCGGTGTCCATTTGCCAATCGTAATAGGGCTATCATTCACCATGCTATACGGTGTCATGCCTCTTTCTAATGCTAAAGCATAGAGGAAAGGCTTGATTGTAGAACCCGGTTGACGCCAGCCTTGTAAGGCGCGGTTAAATTTTGATTGGTAGAAGTTATAGCCACCTACAATTGCTTCAATTGAACCATCATTCGGGTTAATTGCAATGAGTTGACCTTGAACTTTTGGAACCTGAACTAAAGACCAAGCTGTTTTATTGTCATTTGGGCGTAAACGAACAATATCTTTAACTTTAACAATTTGAGATGCACGTGAAGGAGCGCCACCTACGCTATTTGCGTTGCGATAGGGGCGTGCCCATGACATGCCTGACCACTGAACAGTAACAGTTGAGCCATCTTGCATTAATGCTTCAAAAGAGCTGCTATTTACCTTAGTGACTTGTGCAGGATAAGTGTTGGCATATGCTCTAAATTCACTTAATGGTTTGTCATGTGCTTCTGCACCACGCCAGCCATGGCGACGGTCATAAGCTTCAAGGCCATCTTGCACAGCTTTTTCTGCAATCGCTTGGCGTTTAGCATTAATTGTTGTGTAGACTTTATAGCCAGAATCAATGGCTTGTTCACCAAAATGCTTTACAAGTTCTGAACGAACCATTTCACCAGCATAGGGATGAATATTATTTAAATCCCGATTGGGCATGTTTAGGTTAATCGGTTCTGCTACACCTTTTTGATATTCTGCTTGAGAAATATAACCCAGCTGTAACATACGGCCTAAAATCCAGTTGCGTCGTTCGAGAGCGCGTTCTGGATTAACTACAGGGTTATATTTAGATGGTGCTTTGGGCAAACCAGCGATCATCGCCATTTGAGCAATGCTGAGCTCATTAATGCTTTTGTTGTAATAAATTTTGGCTGCTGCTGCGATACCGTAAGCATTTTTTCCTAAGAAGATTTTATTCACATAGAGGCTGAGAATTTCTTCTTTGGATAAATTTTGCTCAATTTTTCGAGCCAAAAAGATTTCGGTTATTTTACGCTTTAGGGTTCTTTCTGGACTCAAATAATAGTTCTTTGCAACTTGCATAGTGATTGTTGAACCACCAGTTTGCACATCTGAACCCGTCACACTTTCGCTCAAAGCACGACCTAAACCCTTAAAACTGATCCCGCTATGTTCAAAGAAAGAAGAGTCTTCTGCTGCTAAAAATGCATGAATAAAAGCAGGAGGGATTTGTTTGTATTCAACAGGAATGGAAAGCTTACCACCGTACTCGGCAATCAGTTGATTGTCTGAAGTGTAGACCTGTAATGGTTTTAAAAGGGGAGCTTTTTTTAGTGAACTCATTTCTGGAAGCGATGGGGCGATATAGAGATACATGCCATAAAAGCCCATCGGAAGTGAGACTAAGATAATAATAATGATCAAAAAAATTGGACGCACGAAGCCCAAACTGGATAGCTTTTTCATGATAAGTAAGCTTTAATAAGATCGAATACAAACTAATTGTGGTCAGTATAGCCTTTAGACATGCGGATTGTTAGATGAGATATTGTATCCGTGTAAAAATAAAGACCGAGATTATTGGTTTGTAATTTTTTTTGGGGATAAAAAAATAATAGGACAATAGTGTGCTCAGGTTATATCGTAAACCGAATAAGGGGTTAATGGGCGTCGATATTAGTTCGACTTCTGTTAAGTTGTTAGAGCTCTCTGTTAAGAACGGTAAATATTGGGTAGAAAGCTATGCTTTGACGCCTTTACCTGAGAACAGTGTAGTTGAAAAAAATATCTTGAATCCAGAAGCAGTTGCAGAAGCTTTAGAACGGGCGATGAATTTAGCAAATCCCCACACCACTAACGCTGCAATTGCTGTTCCAACATCGACGGTTATCCATAAAACCATCGAAATGGATGCAGATATGAACGATGATGAACGTGAAGTTCAGATTCGATTAGATGCGGAGCAATATATACCGTTCCCTTTGGATGAGGTGAGCCTTGATTTTGAGGTTTTGCCAGATCGACTGCCGAATCCAAATCGTGTGAATGTACTTTTAGTCGCAACACGAACAGAAAATGTTGAAACACGTGTAGAAGTACTGGAACTGGTTGATTTAACGCCTAAGCTTGCTGATGTTGAAAGTTATGCTGTCGAGCGTGCTTTTAGTGTGTTTGCTGATAGCTTACCCATGGGTGCAAATACCATTGGTATTTTAGATATCGGTCATACTATGACCACATTATCGGTTATGCAAAATGGCAAAATCATTTATACCCGTGAACAAGTCTTTGGCGGTAAACAGCTTACTTTGGAAATTCAAAGCCGTTATGGTTTGTCATTAGAAGAAGCGGGACGCGCTAAAAAAGAACGTTCTTTGCCAGATGATTATGACATCGAAATCTTAGAACCATTTTTAGATGCTGTAGTGCAGCAAGCTGCTAGATCTCTGCAATTTTTCTTCTCTTCATCGCAATTCAATGAAATTGACCATATTTTGCTAGCGGGTGGTAATGCCAACATTCCAGGGCTTGCTAAATTGTTGCAGCAAAAACTTGGTTACCGAGTCACTATTGCCAACCCGTTTTTACAAATGGGTTTCTCTCCTCAAGTCGACATTCAAAAAATTGAAAATGATGCTTCTTCATTAATGGTGGCATGTGGCTTGGCTTTAAGGAGTTTTGATTAATGGCAACAATTAATTTACTCCCTTGGCGAGATGGGCTTAGGGAGCAGCGTAAAAAACAATTTATTATTTTATGTCTTGGGGTCGTTGTTTTGGGGATAACCACTGTATTTTCAGGGTGGTTTTATTTGAATCAAAAATTAAATGATCAAGAACAAGCAAATCAGCTCATCATCAGTACAAACCAGAATCTAGATCAACAACTTAAAACCTTAAATGGCTTGCAAGAACAGCGTGACGCAATTATTGAGCGTATGAAGCTCATCCAAGGATTGCAAAGCCAGCGTCCAGTTGTTGTACGTTTAGTGGATGAATTGGTTCGTGTGACTCCTGCAGCCATGTATTTGACTAAATTTAGTCGAACTGGAGATAAATTCACCATCGAAGGTAAAGCGGAAAGTCCAAATACTGTTGCAGAGTTATTACGTAATCTCGAGGCATCACCATGGTATCGCAATGCATTTATGAATTCTTTTTTGGCGACCGAAGAGAAAAAAGATAAGGCTGTAAGTTCTTTGCTTCCTAGAGTTGAAGATAGCTATGGCAGTTTTGTTGTTACTGTTGATGTAGGGGAAATGGGGGTGACTACAATAGATGATACCGCTAATACGTCTGTAGGTACGGATAAGGAGGTAGCAAAATGAGTCCTGATGAACTGTCTTTAGAGCAAGCTCCATCTAAGAAAAAAAAGATCACCTTAGAAAAATTTCTTCAGCAATTTAACACGCTCGATATGAACAGTTATGGCAGCTGGCCATTATCTGTGAAAATTACGTGTTGGATTTTTATTTTCTTTGCTGTATTGGCTTTGGGGTATTTTGTTGCTATTCAACCAAAGCTACAAGCAATTGATAATGCTCAAGCACAAGAAAGTAATTTATTAAATGAGTTTCGAGAAAAAGACTCAAAATTACGTAACTTGCAGCAATACCAACTTCAAGAGATGCAAGCCAGCTTCAATCAGCAGTTAGAACAATTGCCAAAAGAAACCGAAATTCCAAGTTTAGTTGAAGATATTAACTTAACGGGGGTGAATTCTGGTCTGAAGTTTAAAAATATCCGCTTAGAAGATGAAGTGAAGCAGGAAATTTTTATTGAACAGCCTATTACTATCGAAGCAACTGGGGATTATCACGCTTTCGGTGCTTTTGTTAGCAGTATTGCGGCGTTGCCACGTATTGTGACGATGCATGATTTTGTTGTTGAAGCTGCTCCTGTTAAGGATGGTAAATCAGATATTCCTGTTCTTAATTATTCTATCAAAGCAAAAACTTATCGCTATATGGGTGCTATAGAAAATCCTGAGCATCAGGAAAAAAATGCTTCGGCTTCTTCGGTAGCCCCTGATTCTTCTACTGCCAACGCACAGCCGAAATAGGAGAATTACGATGAAACTTAAAAAATTTTCTCTTTCTATTTTGGCATGCTTGGCTTTAGCTGGATGTGAGTCGAGAATCGACGCTGTAAATCAACAAATGGCCGATATACGTAATCAACCACCACAAGCCATAGAACCAGCACCTGTTTTTACTCCTGTGCCACAGTTTAATTATGCAGCCCATCAGTTAAAGAGCCCATTTTTACCAAGCTCACTTGCTGCTGAGCTCAAAATTATGGCGGGGAAACGAGTATATCCGAATTTCTCACGAGCACCACAGCCACTCGAAAGCTATGCATTAGAGTCCTTAAATATGAAAGGAAGCATGCGTAACAGTCGTGGACAAGTCATGGCTCTGATCCAAACGCCTGATCACCAAATTGAGCGAGTGCAGGTAGGGAACTATATTGGGATGAATCAAGGTCGTATTACCCATATTGGGCCGACTCAGATTGATCTGGTAGAAATTGTTCCTGATGGGCGAGAAGGTTATGTGGAGAGACCAAGAACCTTAGTGTTAATTGGACCTGCACCCTAGAATTTAGGGAATAACAAAGAAAAAATTATTTTTAAAGATTATTTATTGGGGATGGTTAGACAATGAATCACGTATTCCGTCAGTTTTCGATGGGGGCTGTAGCGATTGCAGTTATGCAGGTTGCATCTGCACAGGTCAGCATGACCAATATTGTACCGACACAAATAGCGGGACAGGGTACAGAAATTCGGGTTATGTTTAATGGTTTGCCGCCGCAACCACAGGCATATCAGCTTGAGAATCCTTCACGTTTGATTTTGGATTTTAATAAAGCGCAGCAGAATCTAACACAGTCAAAAGTAGCGATTGGTACGAATGAAGCAAGTTCGGTCGATGTAAGCTCTGATGATCAGCGTTCACGCCTAACTGTAAATTTGAAAGAAGCTGGTGCTTTTACAACTCGTATTGAAGGTAACACTTTTATTTTAAAGATTAATTCTATACAAGCCACAGTTAAACCTGTATCAACAAGTACGATGCAATCCCAAGGTGTTTCAAATATTGGCTTCCAACGTGGTAGTCAAGGGGAAGGCCTCATCGTTATTGACCTGTTGGGAAGTAATACTCCTGTTGATGTGCAACAACAAGGTAGCAAAGTTGTAGTAAAAACATTAGGTTCTAAAATTCCCACGCATTTAGCTAAGCGCTTAAATGTAAATGATTTTGCAACGCCTGTTTCGACCATTGAATCTTATAATGATAAAGGCAATGGTGTTATTACGATTCAATCTACTGGTAGCTATGAATATATGGCTTATCAGGCAGAAAATAAATTAACTATTAGCCTAAAGCGTCCTCAGGATAAAAATGTAAGTGCTTCATCTAAGCAAGCTAATTATTCAGGTAATAAGCTCTCTCTTGATTTTCAAGATATTGAAGTTCGTAGGGTCCTACAGTTACTGGCTGATTTTACCGGCATTAATATGGTTGCGGCTGATAGTGTACAAGGTAATATCACTTTGCGTCTAAAAGATGTACCTTGGGATCAGGCACTTGATATTATTTTAAAAACCAAAAATCTCGATAAACGCAGAAATGGGAATGTAATTTGGATTGCGCCAGTTGCGGAGCTAATCAAAGCAGAAGATGATGAGGCAAAAGCGTTAGCACAAAGTATTAAATTAGCACCAATTCAAACAGATTATATTCGCTTAAATTATGCAAAAGCAGCAGATGTGCTTAAGCTAATTGAAGATACTCGTGATGGTAAGACAGCTGTCGCAAACCGTACCGCAAATTCAGACTCTCTTGCTTTAGAAAGTTTATTGAGCTCACGAGGCAGTGCTGTTGCTGATACGCGTACTAATACTTTGATTGTAAATGATACAGCCCAGAACATTGATAAAGTTCGTAAAATGATTGATTTGCTGGATGTGCAAGTTAAACAGGTTATGGTTGAGGCGCGCATTGTAAGAGCATCTACTTCTTTTACTAAAGAGCTTGGCGTGAAATGGGGAATATTATCTCAAGGGGTAAATAGTAATAACAGTTTACTGGTAGGTGGTAGTGATACAACGCTTTGGAATTTAAGAGAGCCGGATGACGACGGGAAATACACGATTGAGCGGCCAGATAATTTAAACGTTGATTTGGGTGTTACATCGGCTGGAGCTAGTAGCATAGCTTTTAGTTTAATCAGTATGTCTGATTTTATGTTGGATTTAGAGTTATCGGCATTGCAGGCGGATGGTTATGGTGAAGTTATCTCAACACCAAAAGTCATGACTACAGATAAACAAACTGCGAGAGTAGCGACAGGTCAGCAGGTTCCTTATCAAACCACGACTAATTCTGCTGCAGGAGCAACAGCAAGTACATCATTCAAAGATGCACTATTAAGTCTAGATGTTACTCCAAGTATTACGCCAGATGGTAAAATCCAAATGAAATTGGATATTTCTAAGGATTCCGTGGCAGGTGAGGCACCAAATGGCGAGTTGATTCTAAATAAAAATAATATCAATACTAATGTACTGGTGAATAATGGAGAAACAGTCATTTTAGGTGGAGTATTTGAGCAGACTACAACTAACTCACAAACCAAAGTTCCTTTCTTTGGAGATCTGCCTGTAGTTGGACGTTTATTTAGAAAAGATGTGAAATCTGATGATAAGCAAGAGTTATTGATTTTCGTTACGCCACGAATTGTTAATGACACTTTGGTGAGAAATCATTAATATATTTTTCAATGAAAGCAATTGAAATAGGTGGCGCCTTGCCAAGCAAAGCGTTTGAAACCCTGCCAAATATTTATTTGGTAGGGCCCATGGGGGCAGGAAAAACAACCGTTGGACGTCATTTAGCCGAAATATTAGGGCGTGATTTTTTAGATAGTGATCATGAAATTGAACGCAAAACAGGCGCCACTATTCCTTGGATTTTTGAGAAAGAAGGGGAGTTAGGTTTTCGTACTCGTGAAACTGTAGTGTTAAATGAGTTGACTTCCCGTAAGGCCTTGGTGTTGGCGACAGGGGGAGGTGCGATTACTCAAGCACCTAATCGCGAATTTCTAAAGCAACGTGGTATCGTTGTTTATCTTTACACTCCTGTAGAATTACAATTACAGCGGACCTACCGCGATAAAAACAGACCTTTATTACAAGTTGAAAACCCTGAACAAAAATTACGAGATTTGTTAAAAATACGTGACCCTTTATATCGTGAAGTTGCTCATTACACGATTGAAACCAATCAGGGTGCTGCTCGTGATCTTGCTCAAAAGATTTTGCAACTTATTTTGTCCAACCCGCTAAAATAGCCAAACTTACTTGTGGTTTTATAAACTCATGCAAACTTTACATGTTGAATTAGGCGAACGCCGTTATCCTATTTTTATTGGCAGTCAACTTGATCCGAAACAGTTGCTTGAGCCTTATCTCCATGGTCAACAGGTCATGATCGTGAGTAATGAAACGGTCGGACCTTTATATTTGTCTCATTATCAAGATGCTTTAAAAAGTTTGGGTAAAACTGTAGCGACTTGTATTTTGCCGGATGGTGAGAAATATAAAGATATTCAACATCTAAATTTAATTTTTGATGCTTTACTTGAAGCTGGTTTTAATCGTGATTGTACGGTTTTAGCTTTAGGTGGTGGTGTTATGGGTGATATGGCTGGCTTTGCATCGGCATGTTTCCAGCGCGGTGTTTATTTTGTTCAGGTTCCAACTACGCTCCTTTCACAAGTAGATTCAAGTGTGGGTGGTAAAACCGGTATTAATCATCCACTCGGTAAAAATATGCTGGGTGCATTTCAGCAACCTCAAGTTGTTTTGGCTGATATGGCTCAACTCAATACTTTACCTGATCGAGAGTTATCTGCTGGATTATCAGAAGTTATTAAATATGCTTTGTTGGGAGATGCTGATTTTCTCGTTTGGTTAGAACAGAATATGGATGGTTTAATTGGACGAGATGCTAGCCTTTTAGCGGAAGCTGTTTATCGTTCATGTGCTCATAAAGCGCGTATTGTTGCTAACGATGAAAAAGAGCAAGGCGAACGAGCTTTACTCAACTTGGGCCATACTTTCGGTCATGCGATTGAATCTTATCTTGGCTATGGTACTTGGTTGCACGGTGAAGCAGTAGCGACAGGCATGGTGATGGCAGCTGATTTATCACAACGTTTAGGTTGGATTTCAAGCGATGATGTAGAGCGTACAAAAAAAATTATTCAACGCGCTAATTTGCCGATATCATGTCCAAAAATTCCATTGGATGAATTCCTTGGATATATGGCGCATGATAAAAAAGTTCTCAATGGTCAATTACGTTTGGTGTTGTTAAAACAACTTGGTCAAGCAGTAATTACTAAGGACTTTGATGTTGAACTCATGAAACAAGCTATTTTGGCGAATCAACACGGATAATAAATTAAGGTAACACATGACTGTATCACGTACACTTTGGCAGAATGTTCAACAATATATCTGGTTGGTGGGTGGTATTGTCTGCTTGTTTCTGGCTTTTATTTTCTGGGTAATGACTGATAGTAAAAAGCTTGTCGAAGTTGAAAAAGCAGCTGATTCAGATGCCCCAGTACAAATCCAGCCAGAGAAGGTAGCAACAACTGCAAATTTAGGGGCACTAGCTGATGAAGTGAGGCCTCTTGATTTAACAACCCGTACGGTTGCGTCTGGTCAGCATGAGGCAGAGTTCCGCGGTACAAAGTTTATTAATGAAAACAAGAAACAATGGACGCTTGAGCTTTTTCGTGCGTCTGATGAAGATATTATTAAAAACTTTTTAAAAAATCGTCCAGAGCGAAATAAATTTATCTATTTCCGTTTAAGTGGAGATAAGCAATCTGAACAATATGTTTTGACGTATGGCGTATTTAAACGTTCTGAAGATGTAATTCAGCAATTAACTCAACTGAATCTTGATTTACCTGAGTCAATCAAACCTCAACCACAACAATTTTCAACTTATGCACCATTAGTCAATGATTTAGGTGCGGATGAAATGAAAGGTGGAATGAGTCAAACTTATGAAGTGCGTTTACGTCCAGCTGCCTTGCCTAAAATTGATGAGTCTTTACTCATAGGGACTGGCGTAAGCGGAGCTGCGAATACACAACCTAAGGTGGCTGCTCCCGCAACAAACTCTACAACTCGAACAACAATTATTCGTCGAGATGCTGAGGGAAATGTTGTGGATGTACATCAGTCTAATTCGGCAGTTGATGTGCCTAAAAAGGCTCAACAGAATCGTACAACAGAGCCTACAGTAAAAAATGCAACAAATGAGGGCACGCGAGGGAATTAATTATAAGGATGCGTTGCACAAATATGGTGCAACAATAATAGTTACATATATTTTTTGATCACCTGTGGTGCATATTTAGTCATTTATTAAAATGATAACGCGAATAAAAACTATCTATTTTCAACAATTATAAATACTTAGATGTAAAAAACAGTATTGGCATGGTTTTTGCTTTATTCTTGTGCTTATTAATGTGCTGTAAACTATTTTAGCGCTCTAAAGAGTAAATTCTATGCTGAGTCGAGGGGTCGAACTGCTTTAAAAGAGTGCGAAATAAGTCAAAACATTTTTCTAGCAAAAACCAGTGTACGTAAAAATGGAACAGCGTATATTGGCTTATCAGCCCAAAATTTTTTTTTGTGAAACATTGAGCTAACTGTCGTCCGTAGGCACTATCGCAAAAAGAAGTTGTTTGTTTGACGCTCGAAAGAGCCTTATTGAAAGAAGGGTACGCTATGCACATGCCATCGCCTAATACTGTAGCTCCCGCTCAAGGTTTATATCAGCCTGATGAGTTTAAGGATAACTGTGGTTTTGGACTGATCGCCCATATGAAGGGTGAATCAAGTCATCATCTAGTTGAAACCGCGATTCACAGTTTAAGTTGCATGACGCACCGTGGTGGTATTGCCGCAGATGGCAAGACGGGAGATGGTTGCGGCTTATTATTGGCGATGCCAAAGCAATTTTTCCGTGATGAAGCAAAAAAACTGAGTGATATTACACTGAGTGAAATTTTTGCTGTGGGTACTGTATTTTTAAATACTGATCCGGCATTAGCGCAACATTCTAAAAATATTTTAACGAAAGAAATCGAGTCAGATGGCTTACGTGTACTGGCTTGGCGTGTTGTCCCTACAAATAACGATGCACTAGGTGAAATTGCGCTTCAATCTTTACCAGCTTTTGAACAGGTCATTGTGAACTGTCCAATGGGTGTGACTGAAGTCGAATTTAACCGTAAATTATTCTTGGCACGTCGTCGTGCAGAACAACAATTACAAAATGATTCTTCATTCTATGTGACTACGCTTTGTTCGACAGTAATCAGCTATAAAGGCTTGATGATGCCGGCTGCAATTGCTGAGTTCTATACAGACTTAGCAGATGAGCGCTTAAAATCACATATCGTGGTATTCCACCAACGCTTCTCTACTAATACATTACCGCGTTGGCCGTTGGCTCAGCCGTTCCGTTACCTTGCTCATAATGGTGAAATCAACACAATTACAGCAAACCGTAACTGGGCGTTGGCGCGTACTCCTAAATTTGAAAACCCATTATTACCAGGTCTTACTAAGCTTAACCCAATCGTTAACCGTACGGGTTCGGATTCTTCAAGCTTAGATAATATGCTTGAGATCTTAGTCGGTGGTGGTATGGATTTATTCCGTGCCTTACGTATGCTCGTACCACCAGCTTGGCAAAACGTAGAAACTTTAGATGCAGACTTACGCGCATTCTATGAGTTCAACTCTAAACATATGGAAGCTTGGGATGGCCCAGCTGGTCTTGTTATTCAAGATGGCCGTCATGCGATTTGTATGCTTGATCGTAATGGTTTGCGTCCTGCGCGTTGGGTAATTACCAAAAATGATTACATTACCTTGGCATCTGAAATCGGTGTTTGGGGTTATGAGCCTGAAGACGTAGTTTCTAAAGGTCGTGTAGGCCCTGGCCAAATTTTGGTAGTTGATACCTTAACAGGCAAAGTACTTGATACTAAAGATGTTAGTACACATTTGAAAAACATGCGTCCGTACCGTGAGTGGTTACGTGATCATGCGATTCGTTTAAATGCAAACCCAGAACTTGAAGAGCAATTAGTCGATAAAGGTTTAACTGGCGATGCTTTAAAAGCGGCTCAAAAAATGTTTATGGTGACATTTGAAGAGCGCGACCAGTTGTTACGTCCAATTGCTGAAAGTGGACAAGAAGCTGTAGGTTCTATGGGTGATGATACGCCAATGGCTGTATTGTCTCGTCAAGTACGCCACGTAACAGATTACTTCCGTCAACAGTTTGCTCAAGTGACAAACCCGCCAATTGACCCGCTACGTGAGTCAATTGTAATGTCGCTTGAAACCTGTTTAGGGCGTGAGCAGAATGTATTTGAGCAAGGCCCTGAGCATGCTGACCGTGTCATCATCTCTAGCCCAGTTTTGTCAAATTCAAAAATGCAGCAAATCCGTAGCATTGAGCGTCCGGGTTATGAAGCAGTTGATATCAATTTAAACTATGCCGAAGAAGAAGGCTTGCAAGCTGCGATCACGCGTATCTGTGAAGAAGCGGCACAAGCGGTTCGTGATGGCAAAACTTTAATTGTTTTAACAGACAAAAATATCCGTCAAGGTTTATTGCCAGCAAACGCAGCACTTGCAACAGGTGCGGTACATCATTACCTCATCAAAACTGGTCTGCGTACTGATGCAAACATCATGGTTGAAACTGGTTTTGCACGTGATCCGCATCAATTTGCGGTATTACTTGGTTTTGGTGCAACCGCAGTTTACCCATATCTTGCATATGATGTGATCAATGACTTGATCGCTAAAGGTGAGCTTTTAGGTGACCCAATTCATGCGCAAGCAAACTTCCGTAAAGGTATTGAGAAAGGCTTATTAAAAGTTCTTTCAAAAATGGGTATCTCTACAGTTGCTTCTTATCGTGGCGGTCAGCTATTTGAAGCAGTAGGTTTATCATCTGAAGTGGTAGATCAGTGTTTCTTAGGTGTTCCAAGCCGTATTCAGGGTGCAACATTTGCTGACCTTGAAAAAGACCAGAAAAAATTAGCAGCGACAGCTTGGTCAAATCGTAAGCCAATTGATCAGGGTGGTTTGCTCAAATTCGTATTTGATAAAGAGTACCATGCATTCAATCCAGATGTGATTAACGCATTACACAAAGCCGTTCGCTCTGGTAAGTACGAAGACTTTAAAGAATATGCTGAGTTGGTGAATAATCGTCCAGTAGCGACTATTCGTGACTTATTTAAGTTAAAAACAACGAACTCGATTCCAGTTGAACAAGTTGAATCAGTTGAAGATATCTTGCCTCGCTTTGACTCGGCAGGCATGTCTTTAGGTGCTCTGTCTCCAGAAGCACATGAAGCAATCGCAATCGCGATGAACACGATCGGTGGTCGTTCTAACTCTGGTGAAGGCGGTGAAGATCCTGTTCGTTACGGCACAATTCGTAACTCGAAAATCAAACAGATCGCATCTGGTCGTTTTGGTGTAACTCCTGCATACCTAACTTCTGCTGAAGTCTTGCAAATTAAAGTTGCTCAGGGTGCAAAACCGGGTGAGGGTGGTCAGTTACCAGGTGGTAAAGTAAATGGTTTAATCGCACGTTTACGTTACTCAGTACCGGGTGTAACGCTAATTTCACCTCCTCCACATCACGACATTTACTCAATTGAAGATTTGTCTCAGTTAATTTTTGACTTGAAGCAAGTTAACCCGAAAGCAATGGTATCGGTGAAATTAGTATCTGAGCCGGGTGTGGGAACAATTGCTGCAGGTGTTGCAAAAGCTTATGCAGACTTCATTACCATTTCAGGTTATGACGGCGGTACGGCTGCATCTCCACTTTCTTCAATTCACCACGCGGGTTCTCCGTGGGAATTGGGTTTGAGTGAGGCGCACCAAGCACTTCGTGTAAATGACTTGCGTGGAAAAGTACGTGTACAAACTGATGGTGGTTTAAAAACGGGTCTTGACGTGATCAAGGCAGCAATTTTAGGTGCTGAAAGTTTCGGCTTTGGTTCAACACCAATGATCGCTTTAGGTTGTAAATACCTCCGTATTTGTCACTTAAATAACTGTGCAACCGGTGTTGCAACTCAACAAGATCATTTGCGTCAAGAGCACTACATTGGCGAGCCAGAAATGCTCATCAACTTCTTCCACTTTATTGCGGAAGAAACTCGTGAATGGTTGGCTGCATTAGGTGTTTCTTCATTGAAAGACTTGATTGGTCGTGTTGATTTGCTTGAAGTATTACCAGGTGAAACTGAAAAACATGCTCACCTTGATTTAAGTGCTCTATTAACTTCTCATCCTTCTGCCGAAGGTAAAGCACAATACTGTCAAGTGGAAGGTAATGCACCATTTGATAAAGGTGTATTGGCTGAGAGAATGGTCGCTGAAATGCTTCCTGCAATTGAGTCAAGCGCTGGTGGCCAGTTCAACTTCAACGTCGTGAACTGTGACCGCTCAATCGGTGCCCGTGTTTCGGGTGAAATTGCTCGTCGCTACGGCAACTTGGGTATGGAAGCTCATCCAGTTGTAATGAACTTAACTGGTACAGCTGGTCAATCTCTTGGTGTATGGAATGCTGGTGGTTTACACATTCGCCTTGAAGGTGATGCAAACGACTATGTAGGTAAAGGTATGGCGGGTGGTCGTATTTCGATTTTCCCACCACAAGGGTCGCCTTTCCAAACACAAAACACAGCAATTATTGGTAACACCTGTTTGTATGGTGCAACCGGCGGTAAGCTTTTTGCAGCAGGTACAGCGGGTGAGCGTTTTGCAGTTCGTAACTCTGGTGCGTTTGCTGTAATCGAAGGTGCGGGTGATCACTGCTGTGAATATATGACAGGTGGTGTTGTGACTGTACTTGGTAAAGTGGGCCATAACTTTGGTGCGGGCATGACGGGTGGTTTTGCTTATGTACTTGACCTCGATAATGACTTCGTAGATTACTACAACCACGAGTTAATTGATTTAAATCGTATTTCAACAGAATCTATGGAAGATCATAAAGAGTTCTTGTTGCGTATTATCGATGAGCATATCAAAGAAACTGGTAGTGCTTGGGCTTATAAAATCCGCAATGAGTTCGATTTCTACAGCCGTAAATTCTGGCTTGTGAAACCAAAAGCTGCTAATTTGCAAACGCTTTTGAAAACAACACAAGCTGACCCACAATAATTCCACGACTGCAAAGACATAGGCAGGTGCGGGCAACAAGGAAATCCGCGCCTACCCACGGAGAGAGACATGGCAGAACGCCTAAATAATGACTTTCAATTTCTGGATGTACCACGCCAAGATCCAGAGAAAAAAGATATTACTGTCCGCAAAGCAGAATTTGTGGAAATTTATAAACCTTTTACATCGGAAACTGTCACTAATCAGACTCACCGTTGTTTAGGCTGTGGTAATCCATATTGCGAATGGAAATGTCCTGTACATAACTACATTCCAAACTGGTTAAAACTTATCGCTGAAGGCCAAATTTTCCAAGCTGCTGAGCTTTGTCACCAAACGAACACATTGCCTGAGGTATGTGGTCGGGTATGCCCACAGGACCGTTTGTGTGAAGGTGCTTGTACCTTAAATGATGGTTTTGGTGCAGTAACCATTGGTAATGCTGAAAAATATATCAATGACACAGCTTTTGCTTTAGGCTGGCGTCCAGATATGTCAGGCGTAAAATGGACTGACAAAAAAGTTGCAATTATTGGTGCTGGTCCTGCTGGTTTAGGCTGTGCGGATATTCTAGCTCGCGGTGGCGTTAAACCAGTTGTATTTGATAAGCGTCCTGAAATTGGTGGCTTACTTACATTCGGTATTCCAGAATTTAAAATGGAAAAAGATGTGATGAAACGCCGCCGTGAAATTTTCACGGGTATGGGCATCGAATTCCGTTTGAATACTGAAATTGGTAAAGACATCACGATTGATGAATTACTTGCAGAATATGATGCGGTATTCATGGGTATGGGAACTTATACCTACATGAAAGGTGGTTTCCCAGGTGAAGATCTTGATGGTGTTTATGATGCACTTGATTTCTTAATCTCTAACGTGAATCGTTGCCAAGGTTGGGAAAAAGATCCAAGTGAATACATTAGCCTAGATGGTAAAAAAGTTATTGTTCTTGGTGGTGGTGATACCGCAATGGACTGTAACCGTACTTCTTTACGCCAAGGTGCTCACGATGTAACTTGTGCATACCGCCGTGATGAAAGCAACATGCCAGGTTCTGCGCGTGAAGTAAAAAATGCCTACGAAGAGGGTGTGAAATTCCTATTCAATCGTCAACCAGTCGAAATTGTTGGTGAAAATGGCAAAGTGACAGGCGTAAAAGTGGTAACGACACAAATGGGTGAACCAGATAGTCGTGGCCGTCGTAGCCCTGAGCCAATCCCTGGTTCTGAAGAAGTATTACCAGCTGATGCGGTTTTACTTGCTTTCGGTTTCCGCCCAAGCCCAGCAGACTGGTTTGGTAATGTGAATATCAATCTTGATGGTTCAGGCCGTGTTGTCGCAGCTGAAAAACAAGAATTCAAATTCCAGACATCAAACCCGAAAATCTTTGCTGGTGGTGATATGGTGCGTGGCTCAGACCTAGTCGTGACAGCGATTTGGGAAGGTCGTCAAGCTGCTGAAGGGATTTTAGACTACCTTGGTGTTTAATAAATTAATTTGTTAAAACACTCAAAAAGCCTACTTCAAGTAGGCTTTTTTATTGTCTACCATTAGTCACTTTGATGTTTTTGGCAAATATAATAAGCTTTTTTGCCCTTTTTAGCTTTTTAAGCTCGCGACATACTCGAAACTTCCTTCTTCAATACAGTAGGTGTTGAATATGAACATCGCAGATATGACGGCAGAAAAATCATATTTAAATCGTCGAAAAGCGTTGGGTATTACAGTACGTCGTCTTGAATTTAATCCAAAGGCGATCAAGCGCCACTATTTTGCAAATTCACCCCTCATGTCGCATTTTTTAACTGCACTCTCATCAACGTTTCCGGTGGGTGAGCAATTTTTTGTAAATAGCGTACGTAATGTGCGTAATAAAGTCTCAGATCCTCAGCTACAAGCACAAATTGCGGCGTTTATTGGACAAGAGGCCATGCATTCCAAAGCACATGGTGAGTTTAATGAAGCTTGGCGACGTGATGATTATAATCTGGACAATTTTCAAAATTGGCTAAATGAGCGCGATAAATATTTAAGAACAATTCCACCTAAGCTGCAATTGGCGTTGACGTGTGCATTTGAACATTTCACTGCTTTACTTGGGGGATATGTTTTACAACATCCAGAGTTATTAAAAACCCTAGATGAAGATGCGCTAAAACTTTGGGTATGGCATGCGATTGAAGAAATTGAACACCGTTCGGTCGCATTTGATGTTTATCAACATGTATATGGTGATGATCGTATCCGTCGTTTACTCATGCGTAGCGTCACTACAGGATTTGCGAGCCTCGCTTTTTATGGGACAACTCGTTTATTTTGGCAAGATAAATGGAATAGCTTACCTAAAATGGGGGGTAATTTATTTGGATTATATTTACTGATTAAGATGCTTGTTCAGTTAATGCCTGAATACTTCGCATATTACAAAAAAGACTTTCATCCGAGTCAAAAGGATTATGGCAGGATGGTTAATTATTGGAAAAGCTCTTTAGCAGAAGAATATCAAATGGCAAGTTTTGAACAAGAAAAAGATCAGCGATTGAGCTAATAGATAACCGGATTTAAAAGTCCGGTTTTTTAAAATCAATAAAATAAAAGCAACACAATAATGTCTAATTCATCATACAATCAGGTAAAGAGGTTAAAAATATAAAGAAAAACTTGAGGATAATGTGACGATGAAAACGTTGAAACAATTTGCGATCGCAACAACACTTGCCAGTACCTTACTGTTTTCGGGATGTGGCTATAACACTCTACAAGTAAAAGATGAGGCTGTAACAGCAGCGTGGTCTGAAGTACAAAACCAATATCAACGTCGTTCAGATTTGGTACCAAATCTTGTGAACGTCGTTAAAGGTTATGCTAAGCACGAAGAGCAAGTCTTAACTGAAGTGACACAGGCACGTGCTAATGTGGCAGGTTTAAAAGTTGATAAAGAAGTTTTAGAAGATCCGGCTTTACTTGAAAAATATCAACAGGCTCAAAGTCAATTAACAGGGGCATTATCTCGACTCATTGCTGTTTCGGAAAATTACCCGGATTTGAAGGCCAATACTCAATTCCAAGAATTACAAGTTCAGCTTGAAGGTACGGAAAACCGTATTGCTGTTGCACGTAATCGTTACATTACAACAGTACAAGACTATAACTCATATGTGCGTCAGTTCCCTCAGGCAGTAACAGCAAAAGTAATTGGTATGCATCCAAAAGCCAATTTCTCTGCAGAAGCATCCGCACAACAGGCTCCAAAAGTTTCTTTTGATTAATTTTATAAATCAAAGGAGTGCCGTATGAGAAATACTCTATTGCTTCAATCAAAGCAAATTAAGGTCTTTATTTCGACCTTAATTTTGCTCTGTTGTGGTGTTCTTTTTCAGAATACGGCATGGAGTGAAAGTAATATTGCAACTGCTACCGATGAGGCAGACACAATAGTTGCTGGCAAAATTATTCAAAAGCAACAAACTCAAGCTACTGCAACTAAACTAGAAGGGCAAGCTGCTTCAAGCCCTGCTCCTCAAGTCCAAGTTGCGAATGATATGGCTGATGGCGAATCAATTCGTGGTTTGCCAACTTTAAACCAGCCTGTTATTGATCAAGCCAATATCTTAAGCGAGGCTGAGAAGCAGCAACTTGATCAAAAAATTCTAAGTTTATATCAACAAGGCAAAGCGCAGATTGGTGTCGTTATTGTTCCTACCACTGGCCAAGAAGATATCTTTGATTATGCGTTACGTGTTGGTGAAAAGTGGCAATTAGGATCATCTAAACGTGACAATGGATTACTCATTGCAGTCGCTGTAAATGACCGCCGTATACAAATACTAACTGGCTATGGTTTAGAAGGTGTGTTGCCGGATATTGTGGCAAGTCGGATTATTCGAAACCAAATTACACCTTATTTTAAACAAGCCCAATATGCGCAAGGTTTGAGTGCAGGTATTGATGAAATCGGAAGAATTTTAAATTTAGATCCAGAAGTTGCTCAGCAAGCTGCGCAAGATTTAAAAGAACGTCAGCATCAAGCTGCAGAAGAACAGCAAGCCAAGCAGACAACGCTGACAATGGCTTTATTTATCCTTGTTGCTGGAATTGTGGGTTCGTTTATTGTTGGTCGTCCGCTTAGTGCATCTACAGCAGGGGTTGCTGCTGCGGTAGCAGGATTCGTAAATGGGGCAGGGTTGGTCACTAGCTTACTACTTGGTTTTGGTATTTTCTTTTTACTCATTACATCAATTGCCCAACTTATTTTACAGGCCATTTTAAGTGGGTCTGGCGGTGGCGGACGCGGAGGTGGCTTCGGCGGAGGTGGCGGAGGCTATGGTGGCGGCGGAGGTCGTTTTGGCGGTGGAGGTGCTTCAGGCTCATGGTAACAACATCAGAAACAACACAAATTATTACTCAACCAAAAATTGATGAATCTGTAGAACCTAGCCTAAAGCGTTGGTTCAAGCACTTTTGTTACTTGCCAGCCAGCAGCCGATATTTTTCCAAACAAGATAAACAAGCTATTGCAGATGCTGTACAGCAGGCAGAACATGGGCATGTTGGAGAAATACAGGTTGTAATTGAAGGTCATATTCCATGTTCACAAGCCTATAGGCAAAATACACGTTTAAGAGCACAGCAATTATTTGCAGAACTAGGCGTTTGGGATACCGCCTTAAATAGTGGCGTATTGTTATACCTAAATTTATGTGAACGAACAGTAGAAATTGTATTTGACCGTGGCATTAGAAATGCGACTAACGATCAAATCTGGCAACAGATTTGTGAAGCAATAGTACAAAAGCTTAAACAAAAAGAATATCAACGAGCTGTAGTGATTGGCGTACAACAAATTGGGGAGGTGCTGTCAAAGTTTTATGACGAAAACATGCCTGATCAATCCAATGAATTGGGGAATGCTCCGATTATTCTTAATTAACTCACTTTTTAAAATTCCTATATTAGCTAATTCTCATAATTTTGTTTTTAAAGGTGACTGACAAAAAATGTCACCTACTTGTTTATTTTTTAAAGTGATTTTTTTCACACAAATAAATATAAAATTTGAATTGTGTAATTTATTTTTTTTAATGCGTGAGGTGTTTTTATAAAAAGTTATATGACATTTTTTGTCAATTACTTACACCCATTTAATATTTAAGAATAGTTGAATTTTCATTAAGTATTTGTTTTTTTAAATAAAATAAGAGTTGGCATGGATACTGCACTATAGTTGATAGCTGAAAAAGCTTATATAAAAACATACATACAATCTTTGGGGAAAAGGCTATGAATGCACAAAAAGGTTTTACATTAATTGAACTCATGATCGTAGTTGCCATTATTGGTATTTTAGCTGCAATTGCGATTCCGCAATATCAGAATTATATTGCACGTTCTCAAGTTACTGAAGCGATCAACTTATCTGCTGCTTTAAAAACAAATGTTAATGAAACATATGGCCAAATTGGGACTCTTGCTGGTATTGATTCATCATCCCATGGAATTCCTGCCGCTACAGAAGTGAAAGGTAAATATGTAAACAATGTCGCTGTAGATGAAGGTGTTATTACAGCGACTTTTGCCTCTACAGGAGTTTCTAAAGGTCTCCAAAGTAAGACATTAATATTAACACCTACTGCAGATTCTAGTAACAATCTAACTTGGACTTGTACCTCTACAGGTTCTACCAAAATTGAGCAGAAATATTTACCTAATACATGTACAGCTTCTTAATATTTAATAAAAAAGAGAGAGGTTTCGACCTCTCTTTTTTATTAAAGAAAATAAATATGTTAAAAAAAACTATTCTATTTATTCTAATAGTAATTTATCTTGTCGCAGCTTTATTAGGTTATCAAATTGGCTGGTCAGTTATCCAATATGATGAACTTCGTTTATTACAATTTCCCTTAGCATTATCTGCTTTATCGGTTTTAATATTTACCAAAAAAATAGAATATTCAATTTTTACTCAAATTACTTTTTTTCTGATTGGTGTATTAACTGCTATAAAGATAACAACTTATAGCATTTTTCAATTTCAAGAACTTTGGTCTGCGATAGCATTACTATTTATATTTTCTGCTTTGCCATATGATTTAAAGAATGTAAAAAATATAGAACACGGCTTAGCATTAGTCGTTTTTTCAGCATTTATTCCTTGTTTATTTATTTGTATTTCTATCACTAATTTTATTTTCTACAAACAATGGTTTGACTGGCAATTTAACTCTGGCACGATCCGAATTTATGACAGTGTTATCGTGCCTATATTCTTTTTTCTAATTTTTTTAAAAAATAAAAATTTCCCTTATTTTTATTACTTTTATCCATTTGCTAGTTTCTTTTTTGCTTTAGCATGGTTCTTTGACGGAGCCAGATCCGCCTTACTTGCTGTAGTGATAGGATTGTTAGTTTTCTTTATCTACTCTCGAGAAAATCGAAAGCTCATTTTGCAAAGCTGTATTTACATTTTTTTAGCTTTTTTAGTTTATAAAACTACTATTTATTTCGCTGATAAAAATACTATGACCGTAATGAGAGTGGGAACATCCATGCGTGCAGAGATGTGGAGTTTCGTTTTTGAGCAATGGAAAGAAAAGCCATGGACTGGAGTGGGGGGAGGGTATCTCTCAGAAATTCAATATAAATATGGACATCACATACATAACTTATATTTAAGGTTAATTTTTGAATGGGGAGTCGTTGGGTGTATTTTTTTAGTTTGGATGATATATCAAGTTCTTAAGTTGTTTCGAAATAAGAATGTTTTACCTATTGCGAAAGCTGGCTTAATTGCAATTTTAGTTGATGCGATGTTCTCAGGAAGTATGGTTTATCCTGCTTCACAAATGGCCTGTATATTATTTTTAGCATTTGCTTTTTCCCAGCTGGAGCAGTCTAAAGAATATTTGAAATATCCTTATAGACTGACGAAACTATTAATTGGTTTATGGGGAGCTTTATTTTTGTACATTACGATTATGTACTTAGGACAAGATTTAACTTGCTGGGAGTGTACGAGTTATGTCGGACGGATGGCACCAAATTTTTGGGAGTATGGTAGTACACAGCACTTGATACCAGCTTCACACATTCCTTAATTTTTTTATACTAAATTTTATTAAGATCTTTTCATTTAGACTTCATACATTCTTTTTTAGACTTCCATGTATAATTCCCACAAGTTTTGGTCTCTAACCTCTCACTATGCAAGTATTCTTCCTATTCCTCGCTGCAATCCTGTTGGGCTTCGCATGGTTGTCTCCATTTCACTACAGCCCTTGGGTCATGTTCTCAAGTGAAGTCAGTACTTTTGGGGCTGGGTTATGCGTATTAGCTGCCCTAATTCAACAAAATATTAAAATTCCTAGAGCACAGATATTGTTGCTCCCATTTACTTTAATTCCTATTGTGCAGTGGGGCTTTGGTTTAGTTTTTGATTTAAGTACGGCCTTATTAAGTTCATTTTACTTATTAGGTTTTTGGTTTATGGTCGTGACTGGCTACAATCTATCTTTAGATCAAAAAAAGAGAGATCAAATTTTTTCAGGTTTTAGCTTATTAGTAATTATTACATCGCTATTAACCAGTCTTATAGCAATTTTCCAGTGGCTGAATATTGAATCACATTTAATTTATACACTTCATCTAATTGGTAATCGTCCTTACGGAAATTTTGGTCAACCCAACAACATGGCGACATTCTTAATTATTGGATTATTAGGATGTTTGTATTTATATGAAAAAAATAAAGTAACACTTTGGTTATTATTGCCTTCAGCGCTGATTATTTTGTTCACAATTGCTTTAAGTCAATCACGAACATCATGGATCGTTTTTCCATTCTTATTCATCTACTGGATAGTTAAACAATTTGGAAAACAAAAAAGATTTGGATTTATTCAAGGTTTTTTGTGGTGTGTTGGTTTTTTTGTAATGGCAGGCATAGTATTGCCGTTTGCTACTAGTTTAATTGAAGCATGGGCAAGTACTGATGTAACCCAGGCAAGTAGTTTGGTTGAAAGAGCAAGCTCTGGGTATTTGCGCTTTAATATCTGGTCACAAATGTTGCTTGCCGTACAGCAGCACCCTTGGTTGGGTTATGGTTGGAATCAAACCAGTGTCGCACAAATGACGGTTTATCATGCTTTCCCAACAGGAGAGTGGACCACCAGTGCTCATAATGTACTGCTTGATCTAATTATCTGGAATGGTATTCCACTGGGTGCTGTAATCATTACCTACTTTGCTTGCTGGTTTATTTGGTTAAATCAACAGGCTAAAAATGCCATCTCGATTATAGCGATTATGATGGTATGTACAGTACTTATTCATGCCATGTTAGAGTTTCCACAACGTTATGCTTATTTCTTACTTACTTGCGGGTTCCTACTTGGTATTGTGCAAGCCCAGACTCCTGTTCTGAAAGGAATTATCCTCAACAAACATATTCTTCGCTTATCATGGGGTGTAAGTTTACTGCTTATTATTGCGATTTTACGTGATTATAATGTCTATGTTTTAAATAGTAATTTGCTTTTTAATAATAAGCGTCCAAATGCCGAATTTATGGGAAGCGGTAAAATTTTTGTTTTAACGCAGTTTGAGCAGCGTTTACGTTGGATTGAACTTAATCCCCACACACTATTATCTGAAGCTAATTTGGATCAATGGGAAAATTTTGTGAAGAATAAACCTACTCCATATAACTTGCGTAAATACGCAAAATTACTGGCTTATAATGGAAAAGTGGAGCAGGCACAGCAGCAAATATTTATTTTACAGCGACTCTATAAGCAAAAAATAACGCTATCAGGGTTATTAAAAGAAAAGTAATAAAAAAATCCCCTTGTACTCAAGGGGATTTTTTTATGAGAAATTACATTTTGCTCTGGATATAGTTTTCAATACCTACGCTGCCAATAAGATCAATTTGGGTATCTAACCAATCCCAATATTCTTCTTCTTTTTCTAAAATTTCTTGAACAAGGTCACGGGTGACATAGTCTTGCTCTGTTTCAGCTAAAGCAACCGCTTTTTGAATTGCTTCTATATTTTCTTTTACTTTACGAATGTCACAGTGCAGAACTTCTTCTGTGTGTTGACCAATATAAAGCTTACCTAAATGTTGGAGGTTAGGTAGTCCTTCTAAAAATAAAATACGTTCAATGATTTTATCGGCATGTTTCATTTGACGAATTGATTCTTTATATTCAGCAGAGCCAAGCTGCTCAATTCCCCAGTCATTAAACATGCGTGAATGTAAAAAGTATTGATTAATTGCAGTTAAATGATGATACAGCACTTGATTAAGCTGATTAATGACATCACGATTGCCTTTCATTGTAGCTACTCCAAAACAATTTCTGCCTCAAACTTAATTAAGGCAATCTATAAATCCATTTTAGTGAACAATCATGGAGATGGCGAGTAATTTATGGAACAGCAAATGAAAATCGCAATCAAAAACAACACAATATTAGAAAGGGTATTTTCATGCCAAAAAAAACCGCTTGAATGAGGAACTATAAATGTTCCGCAAAAAGCGGTGGAGGAGTCAATAAATTTTGTTAAATATTAATTTTTATTATGCAGCTACAGAAATGCGAGCAGCGATTTCTGCTAATTCTTCGCTAATGATAGCGCGAGCTTCTGGTGCACAGCGTCCACAGCATGTACCAAGATCAAGCAAATCGCGAATTTCACGATAGCTTTCAGCGCCATTTTCAATAGCGTCTTTAATATCCTGATCGGTAATGCCACGACACAAGCAAACGTACATGGGAGTGATCCCCAAATATAAATGCGATAATTGATATTATTGATAATTATTATCGTTTGTCAATGAAATTCATTTAAAATCTCATTTATCATTATTGGGATTTTGAATAAAAAAAGACCACCTAAGCGGAAATCCAAGAAGAATTTAGATTTTTATGCAAAAGTGGTTCGTGTTTTAAAAACTAAATAGTGAAATTTAGATATTCTGATTTTTATATCTTATTGATTAATAATTACAATTCCGTCCATTTCCACTAATGCACCTTTTGGCAAGCTTGCTACACCAAGAGCTGCACGTGCAGGGTAGGGCTGAGCAAAATATTCACCCATAATTTGGTTTACGAGTTGGAAATTTGATAGATCAGTTAAAAAAATATTGAGCTTAGCAATATCTGCAAGTGAACCACCAGCAGCTTCACAAACTGCTTTTAAATTATCAAATACACGGCGAATTTGAGCTTCGATACCTTCTACAAGTTCCATACTGTATGGGTCTAAACCAATTTGCCCTGAAAGATATAGCGTATTGTCTACTAAAATAGCTTGAGAGTATGTGCCGATAGCAGCAGGGGCATTTTCAGTATGAATGACTTGGCGGGACATTTGGTTCTCCTTGATTAAATCTATTTCCATCATAATCGATGATAGCTTTGGACAAAAGTATCATCGATTTAATTGATTAAGTGAATTTGGAAAGTTTGATTTTGTTAAGGAAACATAAATCTAGTCAATAGTCTCTATAGAAATTTAGCTTACTTTTGAAATTTCCATTTGCGGAGCAGGAGCATCTAAACGTTCAATGCGCGGGAAACCATAGTGCATGCGTAAATCACGAATGACTTTTGCAATATGCTTACGGTTATTCACTACAATATTCACAAAAGTTCTTTGCTCATTTGAGTGAACCATCTCTACCCCAGCGTTATTTTTACGACATTGATAGATCAGGTCTGATACTTGTTCATCATTCATCGCCATATAAATAGCAAGGTACGCTGTAAAACGGACATCATCTACATCATCTGCTTTCCATTGAAGCGGCATGATATTTTCAGGATGTAGATGCTGTTCATGTAGCAAGTTATGACAGCGAATACGATGCACAATTAACCCGCGACGTGTTAAATGTCCTTGAATTGGATCGCCTAGAATAGGATTGCAGCAGTGTGCATATTTAACGTCGACTCCTTCCGTGCTTTGAATAAGTCGATCTGAGTTTTCTACTTGCGGATGTTTATCATGAGCAAACAGGTGGTTTGCTACAAGTTGAGGTAGTAAATCGCCAACCGCAATTTGTTCAAACAATGTATTTTTATTATCGATATGGCGCCATTGTAATAGATCTAACCAGTCAGCTTCGGAAAGATCATTGATTGAACGATTAAAGAGTTTTAGTGCTCGAGAAAGCGCTTGTGCACCAACAAGACGTTGTTCTTCGATATCTTGATCTTTAAGCACATGCTGTAATGCACGACGCGCTTTTTGCGTATTAATAAAGCTTAGCCAGTCTGGGTTTGGTGTTGCTAAAACATCAGTAATAATCTCGATAACCTGACCACTAACTAGTGGGGTAGAGAGTGGTTTAATCTCTCCATCGACTTTTGCACCAACTGCATGGTTACCTAAAAATAAACTTGCTGAATAAGCAAAATCAACTACGGTAGCGCCTTGCGGTAGCTCATGCAGTTGGCCATGGGGCGTATATACCCAGATTTTTTCTTGGTGCAGATAATCAAGCAAATCATTAAAAGTTGTTTTAGCACATTCACCGTCAATCAATGTATTTAAGTTCTGCATTGAAGCCTGAATGGCAGAGCGACAAGTTTGCGGCGCATTTTCACCTAACACTACCCCAAAACGGGCAGCTTTACGCATGAGCTCAGTTTGAATGGTAAGAGATAGTGTTGTTTTTTCGCCTTTAAGTTTAATCAATAAAGACTGATTACCGCCGGGTAATGGTCGACGAATGTGGTCTTGGTACTGGATAACCTGAAAGTTTTCTCTTAATGCTTCTTCTAAGCGGTCACAGTCGGCAATGCTTTGTAGAACAATTTCAAAAGCATGACTATGGGTAAGCTCTTGGAGATCCATCTCGTTTTTAACGAAATGGCGTAATAATTCGATATTGTTATTTTTCTTTTTAATACGGCCTTGAATATGATAATTATGCAGAAGTTCAGCGAGGTTTTGTTCCCAAATACTTTGATATTTACAGCGTTCTGGCTTTGTCTGTAGCAGAGCATTCTGAACGTTATCAAACATATCAAGGTCAAGGTTTTGATAGCAGAGATTCTCTAGATTATCGCCCATTTCATTCATGCCGACTAATCTTGCCATCGGTACAAATATATCAAAAGTTTCTTGAGCGATACGGGCTCGTTTATCTGGGCGTAAAGCACCTAGAGTTGTCATATTGTGATAGCGATCTGCTAATTTAATAATGATGACACGTGGATCTTGTAAGGTCGCTTGCAGAATTTTTCGGAATGAAGCTGCTTTATTATATTCTTTATCGCTTGATTGGCTAAGTTTGGTTACACCATCGACTAGCTCTGCAACGGTTAGGCCAAACTTTTCAATAATATCTTCTTTTGTATATTGAGTATCTTCAATAACATCATGCAAAAGTGCTGCCATTAAAGTTTCAGCATCTAAACGCATGTTTGCAAGAATGCAACTTACAGCGATAGGGTGCAGAATATAGGGCTCACCACTTTTACGTGTAATGCCAGTATGCGCTAGATCGGCAAAATCGCAGGCAGCAAGCACTTTTTCGACTTCGCTTACCGATAAGTAAGGGTCGATAATTAATTTGAGCTGTTGCTTGGCTTGGCTGACCTCTTCGCCTGGCATAAATCACCCTTTTTCCTATTACTGAAAAACTAAATCTATCTGCTTCTTAATGAAAAGCATATTGCGGAACTTGTCAATTTTTTCATTTGAAAAACTGTATTTTTTTTTCAATGAAAATAATTGCTTTTCTCAATATCTTTAAATATGGCGCAAAGCCAAATAAAAAACCATCGCAGAAAAACGATGGTTTTTTTATGAAACAGAGTGAATTAGAAAGAAAAACCTTCTAAATTCAAGCTGTTTGTAGAAAGGGCAAGATCAAGACTAGAAGTTTGGTAATCTTGCTCACGTTGTTTAAGAATTTCTTTCGTAACGTGCCCTGCCGCGATTTCGCGCAAAGAAACTACAGTCGGTTTGTCGTTATCCCATTCTACAGTTGGCTCCATGCCTTGACGTGCCAATTGACGAGCACGTTTACTTGCAACGAGCACAAGCTCAAAACGGTTGTCTACATGATCTAAACAATCTTCAACGGTGACGCGTGCCATAAAAGTTCTCGTTTTGGAATGGTGAATTTGAACAGACTAAATAGTATAAAAGGCTTTCGATCTAGACTCAAGTTATTCCTGTTTTGGTTGAGGAGTAATCAAGTCCTGAATTAAAGCTTGATGACGTTTTGCTTGCTGAGATAGCACCAAACGGTTCGCTGTAATTACAGCTTCAAGCTCATGTAAGGCTTTATTAAAATCATCATTGATAATGATGTAATCAAAGTTCGTGTAGTGCTGCATATCTTCTACTGCACAGCTTAAACGATGCTCAATGACTTCAACTGAGTCAGTGCCGCGATTAGATAAACGCTGACGTAGATCAAATTGAGTTGGAGGTAAAATAAATATTTGCTTGGATTCAGGGAAAAGCTTGCGTACTTGTTCTGCACCTTGCCAATCAATTTCAAGTAAAACATCGTGTCCTTGAGCTAACTGTTGTTTTACCGTAGCTTGAGAAGTGCCATAGTAGTTACCAAATACTTCAGCGTATTCGATAAATCCATCATGGTTGACTTGGTCTAGAAATTCATCTTTTGTAGTGAAGTGATAGTGAACACCATCTAACTCACCGGGACGTTGACCTCGGGTTGTATGTGAGACTGAAACATGTAAATTGCTCACACGGTCAAGCAGGGCTTTCACCAAAGATGTTTTGCCCGTTCCTGATGCAGCAGAAACGACAAACAATAGACCCGACATGATATTTTTCCTGATATGATAAAATATCTTCGCTATTGTAGTGTACCGTGCGTTTAAACTGAATAGTTTTAATTGCAAATATTCAAGAGAAATTCCCCTGTTTTATTAATTTTGAGGCTGTTATGGAAATTGTGTTAGCTAATCCGCGTGGTTTTTGTGCCGGTGTTGATCGAGCCATAGCAATCGTCAATCGGGCTTTAGAATGTTTCAACCCTCCTATTTATGTACGTCATGAAGTTGTACACAATAAATTTGTGGTAGATGACCTACGTCAAAGAGGGGCCGTTTTTGTTGATGAACTAGATCAGGTTCCGGATGACTCAATTGTAATTTTTAGTGCGCACGGTGTTTCAAAAGCAGTTCAACAAGAAGCTGAACGCCGAGGTTTAAAAGTTTTCGATGCGACTTGTCCTTTAGTGACCAAAGTTCATATTGAAGTGACTAAATATGCGCGTGAAGGTACTGAAGCGATTTTAATTGGTCATGAAGGGCACCCGGAAGTCGAAGGTACAATGGGGCAATATGACAAATTAAAAGGCGGTGATATTTATCTGGTTGAAGATGAAGAAGATGTTGCTGCACTTACCGTACGACATCCGGAGAAACTTGCATTTGTAACTCAAACAACGCTTTCTATTGATGATACAGCTAAGGTTATTGATGCTTTGCGTGCAAAATTTCCGCATATTCAGGGCCCACGTAAAGATGACATTTGCTACGCAACTCAAAACAGACAAGATGCTGTGCGTGATTTAGCTGAAAAGTGTGATGTGGTTTTAGTTGTAGGTTCACCTAACTCATCAAACTCAAATCGATTACGTGAGCTTGCAGAGCGTATGGGTAAAGCCGCTTACCTTGTAGATAATGCTGATCAGTTAGAGCAATCATGGTTCAATGAAACTTGCAAAATTGGTGTTACCGCTGGTGCTTCTGCGCCAGAAATTTTGATTAAACAAGTGATTCAACGTTTACAAGATTGGGGGGCTCAAGCACCGAAAGAATTAGATGGGCGTGAAGAGAACATAACTTTTAGTCTTCCTAAAGAATTACGCATTCATGTGACTCAAGCGTAAAGTGTGATGTGTTTAACACACTGATTTTAAAAATTTAAACAGATAATTGTTGATGTGACAGTTATCTGTTTTTTTATACCCTTTATCTGCTTTGTATTTGTTTTGTAAACATAAGACGTAAAATTTAATTAATAAATAAAAAATTTTAAAGTTTATTTGGGGTGTGGGGATGAGGGGAATTATTGCGCAAGACGGGTTCACCTTGGTTGAACTTATGGTGACGATTGCGGTCATGGCTATTATCGCGATGATGGCTGCACCATCTATGTCGAATTTATTAGAAAGCAAACGACTAGATGGAAACCAACGAGATCTAATCAATACTTTATCGGAAGCAAAGAGCCAAGCCATACTTGGTCGACAAGACGTTTCTATTAATCTGAATTCAACAGCTTTAAATACTCCCACTTCCTTGAATTGGAAAGCTGATTCCAATAACAGTCTTGAGCTTAAAAATATCGCTGCTGATGGTACGCAGAGTTCGTTAACAGCGACGACTTTAACTTTTAATGCGAATGGGGTGATAACCAATATCGCCCAAGACACACTTTTCTCTATCTGTAATTCAAAAATAAATAAAAAGAAAATTCTTATTTTAACAAAGCTTGGCATATTAATTTTTAAAGCTGAGGAGACATGTTAATGCAGGGCTCTAAACAAAAAGCTCAAGTTGGGGTGGGTTTATTAGAAGTGTTGGTTGCCCTAATTTTAATTGCGATAGGGGTTTTAGGATATATTGCCTTGCAAGTCCGAGCTATGGATGCTTCTTCAGAGGCATTAAGTAAATCTCAAGCGATTATGATCATGAGAGGATTAGCAGAAAACATTCGCGTAAATAGTTCTCAAGCTAGTCAGTATCCTGCATTTGTCCGTAGTTATAGCAACTATTCATCTGCCACCACTGCTCCTACTTTGTGTTTCAATGCAGCTTGTACACCTTCTCAGCTTGCCCAATTTGATGCATATCAAGCAGCAAGAAATGCTGATCAACTTGGCATGAAAATCACAATGACGAATTGCCCAGGGGTTACAAGCACAATGGCCCAGCAGAGGCAATGTTTGTTTGTTTTTTGGGGAAAAACCGCTCCAGTAATTACAACAAATGAGCGAGTCACTAGCGCGGATGTGTCGAGTTGTATGAGTACAAATGGCGTTTATGTCAATAATTCGAACTGTTTAATGATGGAGGCATATTAATGGCTCACTCATTTGTATCATTGAAGCAGCGAGGCTTTACATTAATTGAGCTAATGGTTGCATTGGCTTTAGGTCTAATTTTGGTAGCCGCGGCGACTCAATTATTTATTGGTGGACTTCTATCAAGCCGTCTACAAAAAGCAAATGCTGAAATACAAGATAGCGGTATTTTTGGTTTGGAATATATTGCCCGTGATATACGCCTTCTAAATTATGGAAATGTAACCAACCCAATATTAACTGATACAACCCCTTGGGGCGGTGTTGTATTAACTGGCTCCACTGCAACAAATAACAACAATGTTAATTTTGTCCCTAACGTGGGAACAAATACCTATATTGCTGACACATTACTTAGTCGTGGTGCTGGCGATACGGTGAGTACCGTGAGTAATCACTGGAAAGGTCTTTCAAATATACAGAACAGTTCAAATGCAGCTGTGCAAAGTGATCAGCTGACTATCCAATTTATTGCGCCTACGAATATGACCAATTGTGAAGGTGTAAATGTACTTGCAGGAGATTTAATTGTAGAGCGTTATTTTTTACGTCTGGATAGTAATGGTAGTTCCCAGCAAGATTATGCACTTGCATGTGATGCAAATACTCCCTCGGCTGTAGCCACAGCTCAACCGACCACTATTGCTGGGTTGGGCGACGCTGGTCAAATTGTATTGCCGCGTATTGACCATTTTCATGTGCTGTTTGGTGCAAAAAATGCGGCTGGCAATTTTGCTTATTATACCATTCCCCAATATCGCGCTGCTGCACAGGCTGCACGAGATGCCACACCATCTGTGATGCCGCCACGAATTCTTTCAATACAAATATCTGTATTAGCGCGCTCTACTAATAATGCCCAAAACAAAGCAATAGATCCTGCGCAATCTTTTCTTATGTTAGATCAAACCGTGCATGCTTCTGATAATACAACTCGATTCTTACGCCGCACTTATAACTTAACAATTGCTCTACGCAATGCGATGGGGGAAAGTCTATGACCCATTTAATTCATAAAAGTCGATCTAAAGAAAAAGGGGCAACCCTTATTGTTGTACTGATTATTTTATTGATTGTTATTTCTGTAGGCGTTTTAGCAATAAGAGTGGCTATTGTTTCTTTAAAAGTTGCTACGAATAGCCAAGTTAGCCAATTAAATTTTCAGTCATCTGACACTCCTTTAGAACTCATTGTGCAGATGAATCCTACTACCCTAACTAATATTACTAATGTGATTGGTGCCGCGCTTAAAGAGCATGAAAGTAACCCGGGTGCAGAGTACAATTTTTGTTATAAGCCTGTTTCTACATCAACAAATTTTGCTCAGACCAGAGGCGCAAGTTTACTTCGAGCAGGAAGTGCCAATAATGCGGTTGTCGAAGATGGCGGAGTGGCGGGTTTCTGCAATTTAACAAGTGACTATGGTAGTAATCGTCAAGCAGTGGTTACCCAAGTTGCTGTAAGTGTTCCAACAGATGCTGCTAGCGATATTCCAGGTTCAAATTTACCACGAGGAACAAACACCTCGGAAGGTACGCAACTTCCTAAAAGCATGTTGTCTACGCAACGTATTCGAGTGATTACAACTGCTTTTTTACCAGCCTATGCTTCTACCTCTATTGAAACTTTACAAAGAGATTGCTTAAGCACGAGTTCGGCAAAAATTAGTGATAATTTTGATACCGCATTAACGGCTAAACAAACATTGGCGGAGTGTTTGGCAAATCATAACGTGCCTTTTAGTACTCAAGTTCAAGAATTTAACTATACCAATAAACTCACTCAAATTACGGCACCAGGTTCATAACGGGGAATATCGTGAAAATAAAATTGAAGAATTTTAAGCCAAATAATTTATGGTATGCCATCTGTTCGAGTTCGGTTGCTTTTACATGGCTAATGACAAGCTCCGTTGTGCAGGCGAGTGATTTACAAATTTATGCTTCACCTACAGCTGGTAAAAAAACCATTGTGATGATGTTGGATACATCAGGAAGTATGACTAACAATAGTTATGGTGAAAACCGTCTGGCCATGCTTAAAAATGGTATGAATGCTTTTTTAGCAAGTAATAATCCTGTTTTAAATGATACTCGTGTGGGGTTGGGAAATTTCTCTGCAAATGGTGATAGCCGAAGTGGACAAATTTTGGTGGCCGCTGCTCCCTTAGGGGACGCGAGTACTTTAAATACAGTGGGTTCTCAGCGTTATAAATTAAAACAGGCTGTTGCAAATTTAACTGCTGGCGGGTCAACGCCTTCGGCTCATGCTTATGCGGAAGCCGCTGCTTATTTGATGGGTACAACGACTTATTCAGAGGCGAATTATGCTATCCGAAAAGATAGCTATATAAAGCGTGTGCGAAAATCTGATAATAGAACGGAATACTCATATTGTACGAATTATCGTGATTCACAAATCGATACCACAAATCTATGGCAACCTTGTCGCTCTAATAACTATTGGAGTAACTGGTCAACTTCTAATCCAGGTGTGGATGCGGCAACTGCTTATGATACTTCGTCGGATTGGACTTATTCTTATACTTATTACTACACCACCTTTAATTATGCTGTAGCAAATGCAGATAGTGGTATCCCAAAATCAAAATCAAACGATACAGCCAGCAATCCGAATATTGTTGTAGATAGAAATGCCTCTAATTTAAATGCTATTTACCAATCTCCTTTGCCTGCGGTAGCCAATCGCCAGAGTTGTGATGGGCAAGGTATCTACTTTTTATCAGATGGGGAGCCTAACAATACAACAAATACGCGTTCGGCAACTGTCATGTCGACAGCCCTAGGCAGCACTTTGGGAGCAAATTTTACTTGTTCTGGAGGTTTGTCTAACACGACAGCAGACTCTGGTTGGGCTTGTATGGGGGAATTTGCAAAAAGATTATTTGATAAAACAAAAAACCCAGCTGGAGTTTCTATTCAAACAGCATTTGTCGGTTTTGGTAGTGACTTTTCTAGTTTAAGTTCTTCTGATGTAAAAAATGCCTGTCGTTTAAGTTCGAGAACCCAATCTGATCGTAAAAGTGATGATAATTGTTCGCCGAATCAGACCACAAATGCGGTCGCTGCACCTGGTTATGGAAATGGAGGATTTTTCCCTACCCAAAGTGCGCAAGGTGTAACAGATAGTGTTATCGCATTTATTAATAACTTAGATAAAGTTCCTTTAGAACCCTTAACCACAGGTGCTATCTCTGTTCCTTATGATGCACTAAATCCTAAAAATTTACAGGAATATGGTTACTTACGTGCTTTTGAGCCAAACCCGGCTAACACCTACTTAACATGGCGAGGAAATTTAAAGAAATATCATGTTGTTTTATCGGGAACAAATGCTGGCGCTTTTGAAGCTAATACTGGTGGGTTGGTTTACAACGCAACTGGGGCATTTAGAACGGGTACAAAAGATTATTGGAATAGCTCTACTTATAATGATGGAGGTAAAGTCTTTTTTGGTGGTTCATTTGCAAAAGTTCCTTTACCAATTGCGGGACAAAATGAAACACGTGATGAAGAAGGAAATATCACAAAATATTATTACGCAGTACAAACTAAAATCCGCAACTTATTTACTGATGTTTCCGCCGTCGCATCAGATGGTAGCTTAACGAAGCTATCAACTTCTGGAGCTAATTTGCTAAAAATTCCAGCTACTCCACCAGAAGGAACTAATCCTTTTGATAGTGTGGCTAATACAGCAAGTTATGTTTTAGGAAAATTTAATGCATCAACGGGACAAGATATTTTAAAAGCTTTCCCGATTAGCTTGAAATTAAAAATATTAAATTATCTAGGTTACTCAACTGATATTAGCGCTACGACTTTACCTTCGTCATTAGTTACATCGAATGAACCATATTTATCGATGGGCGGTAGTATTCACTCTTTACCGGTACAGCTTACCTATAATGGAACATTAGATGAAAATGGGAATTTAACATCTGCGCGTGAACAATCCATTCTTTATGGAACGATGGAAGGTGGTCTGCATATTGTGGATGCCTCAACAGGGGTAGAACAAATGGCTTTCGTTCCCGCTGATATATTAAATGATCCAGTTGCATCAAAAGCTTTAGTGGTTGGCCAAAGTGATGCCTCAGCTCCTGCTTACGGTATGGATGGGGCTTGGGTATCTGACCCTGCATATAGTATTACTACAACGGGAAGCGGTAGCTCAGCAGTATCAAAAGTAACTGCAAAGCAAATGAATATTTATGGTGGTATGCGAATGGGGGGCAGCAGCTATTATGGCTTAAATGTCTTAAATCCTGCTTCACCTAAGCTCCTGTTTAGAGTAGGAGCAGATCAAACTGATTATAGTCGTATGGGGCAGAGTTGGTCTAAACCTGTACTTGCAAATATACGTTATAACGGGGTTATTAAACGGGTTATGATTGTTGCTGGTGGCTACGACCAATGTTATGAAAACCCGAATATTACTTTGAGTAACTCTTGCTTTACGAATGGAAAAGCAAAAGGGAACGCTGTTTATATTATTGATGCTAAAACTGGGCAGCGCTTATGGTGGACTAGTGATACAGGCTCTAATATAGATAACTCTAATATGAAGCACAGTATTGTTAGTCGCATTAGTACCTTAGATCGAGATGCTGATGGTTTGGTAGACCATTTATATTTTGGCGATTTAGGCGGGCAAATTTTCCGTATCGATCTTAATAATAACCAGACAAAAACAAATTCAACTTATAGCAGTTTCGGGGTGCGAGTTGTTCGATTAGCTAATTTAGCAACGAATGACTCAACTTATGATGCTTCGAATGACTATACCGCTGGGAATGCGCCGCGTTTTTATGAACCGCCAACAGTGACAATTCACGATTACGGAATCCGCACTTTTATTACTGTAGGTATTGCTTCAGGTGACCGTAGTACACCTTTAGATGTTTATCCGCTTACAGGTCGTGAGGGGATGTCACCGAGCACGGCATTAAGCGGAAGACCTGTAAACAACGTTTATGGAATTATCGACAAAGACTTTATTAAAAAGAACTTAATGTCTTTAACAGATAGCCAGCTTGAAACAAAAGATATTACTCGATCGACGCTTCGAAAAAATCCACAAATTTTACGATCTGGAGAAACTCGAGTAGCACAGATTTTCTTTCCCAACACTGGGGCGGGACAAAATGGTTGGTATCGCTCGCTTTCTAGTATGAGCGATGGTACCGAGAAAGCTAATAATAGTTTCCGTATTAAAGGTGGGCTAAAAGCTTTTGAAGAGCCTATGGCAATTACAGGGACTTTAATTGTGCCTGTTTATGACCCGCAGGGAACAGGTATTGTAGCGGCAGATCCATGTTTACCCCGTGTAGTAGGTGAAACGGATCAACAGACTTACTGTTTACCATTTGGTGCCTGTCTTAATTCTGATGGAACGATTAATCGTGATAAAGAAGAGGATAGCGGGTTTCAAACACAAACGGGTAGTAACTGCCCAGCAGGAGTTTCTGAATGTAATAAAAACGTTATTGGCTCAGGTATCCGTGGCGTAGCATTTGTGCCAAAAAGAGATGAACCTCCAGTGACTAATAGTTGTGGAAAATTACAACTGGCTGGAAACGAGAGTGGAACAGGCGAGTGGCAGTGTACAAGTCATTTAGTTCCTACGCGTTGGTATGAGCGTTATCGCTAAGGGATTATTTATGAATAAATACTATATCCAGCGGTTTAATCAGGGTGTTACCTTGATTGAACTCATGGTTGTCATCATGATTGTCGCTATTTTTGCTTCGATTGCTATCCCTTCATATCAAAGTTATAGCCGCAGAGCGACTGCCTCTGCTGCTAAAGGTGAAATTCTAAAATTGGCAGAACAGTTGGAACGACATAAATCCAAGAACTTTACCTATAGAGGATTTACGACCACATCTGTAACGTTACCACGGAGTGGTTATACAATTGAAATTAGTGATGATACGACGACAGGAAATTTATTGACGAATGCTGCTGCAAATGGGCAAACATGGGTCATTAAAGCGACAACTACAGATTCAAGAAACTTTAATTTTATTGCTAAGAATTCAGGTTTGCGTTGCCAAAGTTTAACAGCTACGGCTGTTGATAATGACTGTGGTGGAACAGTCACTTGCAATGTATGTGAAACAAATAGTGAGAATTGGCAATGAAGAATGGTTTTACCTTAATAGAACTCATGATTGTAGTAGCAATAATTGCAATTTTAGCAGCTATAGCGACACCTTCGTATTTGCAGTATTTACGCAAAGGACATCGTACAGCTGTTCAATCTGAAATGATGAATATTGCCCAAACATTAGAATCAGAAAAAGTAGTTCACAATCGTTATCCGTCGAATGCGACGATTACTTCGATTTATGGGTCTAGTGTCAGCCCTCAACAAGGCCAAGCCTTATATAACTTAGCTTTTGCTAGCATAACTGATTCAAGCTGGGTGTTAACTGCTACACCTATTGCTACTAGTTCTCAAGCTGGTGATGGGATCATTTGTCTTAATGATCAAGGGCAAAAATTTTGGGCAAAAGGTGCAACGAATTGTGCGTTATCTGCCGCATCAAATTGGCTACAGTAATTTTAAATTCAAAACTGCGGATAACTCAAAAAATAATCTTTCTTTCAGGGCGAAAATCACGTAGAATGTCGCCCTCTATGAAAGGGGTTTGAAGTGTTGCCGATGGTCGGCGCAGGGATAATCCGTAAGAATTATAAGGCTTTTATCATGGTTGTTATTCGTTTAGCACGTGGCGGCGCAAAAAAACGTCCATTCTATCAAATCGTTGTGACTGACAGCCGCAATGCACGTGATGGTCGTTTCATCGAGCGTATCGGTTTCTTTAACCCGACTGCACAAGGTCAAGCAGAAAAACTTCGTTTAGACGCAGACCGTTTTGCTCACTGGGTTTCTCAAGGTGCTCAACCTTCTGAACGTGTTGCTTCTTTAGCTGCTCAAGCTAAAAAAGCTACTGCATAATTTTTGTAGTAGGTAGCCCATGACATCAACACAGAATGTTCCCGAAGATCGTATTCAGATTGGACAGTTACGTTCAGCTTATGGATTGAATGGGTGGCTCTGGGTGTATTCAAATACAGAACCTATGAGCAACATGTTTGACTACCTGCCTTGGTACATTGAGACCAAGGCCGGTTGGCAAACAATAGATGTAAAACGTTGGAAACCACATGGCAAAGGCCTAGTTGTTGCGTTGAAAGGTGTGAGTGATCGCACTGGAGCGGAAAGCTTGGTTGGCGCTAATATCTGGATTGCTAAGTCTCAACTGCCAAAAGCAGATGTAGATGAGTACTACTGGTCAGATTTAAAAGGCTTAACTGTGTTAGGTCTTGATGAAGAAGAACAGGAAGTAAACTTAGGGAAAATTCATGAGTTGTTTGAAACTGGAGCTAATGATGTGATGGTGGTGCATGCTACCCCTGACAGCATTGATTCAGAAGAGCGCATGATTCCTTGGCATAAAGATGTAGTACAACGTGTTGATCTTGAAGCTGGTCGTATTTACGTCAATTGGGGCGTAGATTATTAATCCCTTTAGGATTAATACAGCAGGAAAATAGAGGAGTCTGTAATGTTTTTTGCAGTCATTACGCTTTTTCCTGAAATGTTTGAAGCGATTACAGCCTACGGCATCAGCGGACGTGCGGCAAAACGAGATATTGTACAAGTCACTTGTATTAATCCTCGTGATTTTGCTGAGGGAAACTACAGAAGAGTGGATGAACGTCCATTTGGTGGTGGCCCCGGTATGGTGATGATGGCTGAGCCTTTGGCGAAAGCAATTTCATATGCCAAACAGCTTGCCTCACAAGCAGGACATGTTAATGTCCCTGTGGTGTATATGTCCCCACAAGGCAAAACCTTAAATGAACAGGCAGTAAAGCAGTTTGTCGATTATGACGGCTTAATCGTACTGTGTGGACGTTATGAGGGAGTAGATGAACGTTTGATCCAGCATTATGTTGACCAAGAATGGTCAATTGGTGATTATGTTTTATCTGGTGGTGAACTGCCCGCTATGGTGTTACTTGACAGTATTATTCGCCGTTTGCCGAATGTAATGTCAGATGAACAATCAGCAGTACAAGATTCTTTTGTTGACGGTCTTTTAGATTGTCCGCAATATACAAAGCCTGACCATTTTGAAGGGCTGGATGTGCCAGAGGTATTAAAATCTGGACATCATGGCAATATTGAAAAATGGCGTTTTTTGCAGCGATATCAAAGAACTCTAGAGCGCCGACCAGAGTTGGTTGAAAACGTAGAGTTGACTAAGCAGCAAAAAAAATGGCTAAAAGATACGCAAGTGAATAACGGTAACTCTTAATCGTTATTCTCAAGAACGAAAGTTCTGCAACAAGACGAGAAGCAATGCTTCGAGTTAAAGCATAATTCTATTTAATGAATAGTTTTATGTAAATTTAAAGGCTCTTTATAGACATATTGTCGTAAAGGGAAAGATAAACGGGTTGATATGCGCTTTAGCCTCTATCCCCAGCGGAAATTCAGACCTCTTCTGACTCCGCACATATTGGAGATTCCCACAATGAGTGGTAAACATCCTTTAGTTCAAGCTGTTGAAAATGCACAGTTAAAATCTGATATCCCTGCTTTTGCTCCTGGTGACACTGTCATCGTTCAAGTAAAAGTAAAAGAGGGTGACCGTGAACGTCTTCAAGCATTTGAAGGTGTTGTAATCGCTAAGAAAAACCGTGGTTTGAACTCTGCGTTCACAGTACGTAAAATTTCTAGCGGTGTTGGTGTTGAGCGTGTATTCCAAACTCACTCACCAGTTGTTGCTAAAATCGAAGTGAAACGTCGTGGTGACGTTCGTCGTGCTAAACTTTACTACCTTCGTGACTTGTCTGGTAAAGCTGCACGTATTCGTGAAAAATTACCAGCTCGTAAAGCGTAAGCTTATAGCGAGTAAAAAAATGCGCCTTTTGGCGCATTTTTTTTAAAAACTATAGTCCTTGAAGTTTCAGACGATTTGCATGTTGACGGTAAACCGAGACAGGATCGGAAGCAAAAATAGAACGTATACCAAGCACTTGGTTCACTTCATCTAAATGATTCCAGTTGTAATCATCACGAATTGTTTTACCAAATTTGGCACTGCATCGGGAAACAAGTCCATCATTATCACCAAATGGATCGACCACTAAACTGCTACCTGTAAGAGCAATATCAAATGGATCTAATGGATTGGTCAGCGCTTTATTCCCTGAGAAAGAATACATATAAATGCCTTTCTCTTGATATGTCCCTTCACCACAAGAAGTAGTTGGTACACCCATAGGGAACTGAGCATTAAATTGAGCTGAACCTTGAGTTGATAAGCTATGAGCACCTGCTAAAGAGTCGTGAGGATAGCTTGTTGGGTCTAGTCCTCCTGCCCAAGTAATTGCTGCTGAAAACCAGTTTACTAACGTTGCTATTCCAGACAGAGGAGTACCCTCAACTTTCAGTATAACATCTGCCATTGGTGATCCCTTATGAGGTGCACCTATCGTGGTGAGTGAGGCAACTTTCTCTGGCATGATGCCGGCCACATAACGAATTGTCGGGCCCCCATGGCTATGACCGATCAAGTTGACTTTAGGCTTACCGGTAATAGCAATGATCTCTTCTACTTGCTGGGCAAGTTGTTCACCACGCACTTCTGTTGAGTTAAAAGGTGACACTCTGGTTGCCCAGACATTTCCTCCATTACGAGCAAGATCCGGAAGAATTTGGTACCAGTAATCGAGACCAAGTGTATCTGTCCCAACTCGGTTAAAACCTGCCATACCGTGGTTAAAAACCAGTGGATATTTGGTTTGTGCGTAAGATGAATAGACGAACGAGTTTTTAACTTGTTCAGCATTGGTGGCATGGGCCGCTGAAATACTCAATCCTGAGAGCATTGCAGCGCAAAAAAACGTTAACTTCCTTTTCATTTTTTACTCACTATTTTTATTTTGTATGAAAAGCAGCTTCTTACTGCTAGTGCTTGTTTAGCCAGTCCCTAATAGGAAAGACTTAATAATTAAATGGCAGTTCACCTCCCTGATCATGGACCGTTTCAAAAGTTCGAAGTCTTAATTGTTCTTGTGCTGAATTAAATTGTTGTTGCCGTAATTGTTGTATGGCTTGATTTTTAGCACTATCACTCATATTGCTTTTAATAATTTCATCTCGTCCACTTAGGTAGCTTGTGACCCTCTGCTGCCAAGCACTACGCTGCGTATCTAAAGTTTCTAGCCTTTGAGTTGCTTCAGCTCCGACGAGTGCTGTACGCATTTGTCTAAGCTCTTCTGCTGAACCATGACGAGCTTTAATTTGTTTGGTCAGTGTATGTAAGTCATCGAGTTTAGAAAGTTCTTGTAGGTTTTGTTGCCAGTTTTCTGGTAGCTGTTCAAAGCGTTCTTTAAGCTTTTGAGCCGTTTCAATTTCGTTTAAAGAAGAGTCCTCAAGTATTTGCATACGATCTAGCGTGTAGTTCTGATAGATATCTTCATTTGAGAAGAGCCCTTCAATTTCAGCGGCCGAAAAGAAACGTTTTCTTAGATCTTGAATTGAATTAAAGATTTTTTGAAAGTAATTTTTATCTTGTTGTTTTGACGAGGGCGTTTGGATTTGAGCAAGCTGTTCACGATATTTTAAGTAGCGACCCCATAAATCCAGAATCTGTGAGCGAGCTGGCTCTAAATATTTTCCCTGAATAAATTGTCCAAAGTGATTTTTAATTTGCTCTAAATCATTTTCTCCATATTGGGTAATAAAATATTCAAAGCAGTCACGAGTTTGACTGTTAACAACCAAATGTTGGGAACTATCAATTTTTAACTGACAGTTAACTTCAGTATCTTGCTGACTTTTACTATGGTAAGCATCTGCATTTAGCGATGAATGATTTGTAGGTGGAATAGATGCTAAGCTTTTAGCTTCGTTCTGATTTAGTTGAGTCGATGTATTTTTTGATTCTGGGCTTAGCCAATATACACATGCAATGAGGCCCAAAATAAAAAATCCGAGCACGCACCACAATACCTTCTTCTGCATCCCTTGCATAAAGATATCTTCCTTAAGTTTTAATTTGTTGTTTTTTTACTCGATCATTAATGTGCCATAAAATAAGTGAAAAGGCACCTAAATATTGTGAAAATATCTTGCCGAATTTGCTAACATGTCGGCACTTTTTTCTAGCTTTGTGTTCCAGTAAAAATGACGACAAAAAATCAAAAAATTTCTCGTCGCCATATCAGTGGTGTATTTCTATTAAATAAACCATTAGGCTTAAGTTCAAATGCGGCTTTGCAAAAAGTGCGTTGGTTATATCGCGCCCAAAAAGCAGGCCATACTGGAGCGTTAGACCCCTTGGCGACAGGTTTGCTCCCGATTTGTTTGGGAGAGGCGACCAAGTTCTCACATTATTTGCTGGACTCAACAAAGCGTTATCAAACCACTGTTCGATTGGGACAGACCACTACAACAGGTGATGTGGAAGGGGAGATTTTACAAGAGCGTCCTATTCCGGTGCTTAGCCAAGAACTTATTGAACAAACCTTAGAGAAATTTAGAGGAGATATTCAACAAGTTCCACCCATGTATTCGGCTTTGAAAAAAGAAGGTAAGCCGTTATATGAGTTGGCGAGAAAAGGTATAGAGATTGAGCGTGAAGCGCGTCCAGTCACGATTTATGCTTTAGAGCTTATTGAGTTTACCGAAAATAGTATCACTCTGGATGTAACCTGCTCTAAAGGTACATACATCCGTGTACTAGGTGAAGATATTGGTGAAGCACTTGGTTGTGGTGGACATTTAACGATGCTAAATCGGACTCAAACAGGACATTTTGAGCTTATACCGAGTTATACCATTGAATATCTGGAAAGTTTAACAGAAGAGCAAAGAGAAGCTTTGCTACTTCCAGTTTATGCACCAGTTGACCATTTCCTAAAAATTCAAGTTCCGGAAGGGCGTGAAAAATATTTTTGCAACGGTTTAGAAAGCAATATTGAGCATTCAGCAGAAGCAGAAGTTTTGGTGTTTTCAGGTGAGCGCTGTTTAGGCTTAGCCGAGATTACCGATAAAAAACGGTTGGTACCTAAGCGTATCTTAAATTTGTAGTAGATGTAGAGTATAGAGCATGGGCATGGAATGGGATGTTATCCTTAGTTTGATCTTTTTTGCGTTTACTGCAGGAGCAATTGATGCTGCTGTAGGCGGCGGTGGACTCATCCAGATTCCCGGGATCATGAGCACTTTTCCTAACATGTCGACTGCTACGGTGATTGGTACCAATAAAGTCTCATCCATTTTTGGTACTGCATCGGCGGCTTATACATTTGCTAAAAAAGTAAAGTTGCAATGGAAGCTTCTAGCAGTTATTGCCATTTGTGCCTTGATTAGTTCTTTTGCCGGCGCGGCATGCTTATCACTTATTCCTCAATCGGTATTGCGTCCTTTCGTTTTCGTAATGTTGATTGTGATTGCGATTTATACCCTAGTTAAAAAGAACTTCGGTCAAGTTCATACCGAGCAAAAAATTACCACGAAAATGTTAATTTTAGCTGCTATTGGTAGTTTGGCGATTGGTTTTTACGACGGTATTTTTGGGCCGGGTACTGGCAGTTTCTTTATTTTCTTCTTTATCCGTTTTTTACAAGTTGATTTCTTGCATGCTTCAGCTTTGTCAAAAATCGGTAATTTTATGACTAACTTAGCTGCGCTGAGTTTTCTCATCCCAACTGGTCACGCTATTTTACATATTGGTTTAATGATGGCAGCGGCTAACGTACTTGGTTCTATTGTTGGGGTACGTACCGCGCTTAAGTACGGTAGTGGTTTTGTGCGTATTATCTTTTTAATCTTGGTGAGTATTCTGATTTGCCGTTTGGGCTATCAAATGTTTGTTACGGGTTAAATAAGATTGAAAGTATGAGCTGTCCCTAAAATGCAGTTCATACTTTTATGTATCATTTAAAGCTAGAAATATAAAAATCATTACAGAAATTTACTAGAAAGAAAACTGTGTAAAAAATAGTCTCATTTTAAGCTACTTAAACTTTATAAATTTCAACGTATGATAAACCTTGAAATAAAAAAGATTTTTTAGCTAAAAAATGAGGAAGAGAATGAATATTTTCGAAGTATTAAGAGAAAGCCATGAAAATCAACGTAACCTTTCTGAACAACTTATTCAGACACATGGTTTAACTGAAGAAAGAAAAGAACTATTTGATGCATTAAAAAATGAACTTTATGCCCATTCAGTTGCCGAAGATCGTTATTTATATATTCCTTTAATGTTTGACGATGTCGGTTTAGATATTACGAGACATGCTTTATCTGAGCATCACGAAATGGATGAGTTGGTTGAGCAGCTCGAAAAAACCGATATGAGTAGCCCAAGCTGGTTAGCAACTGCCAAACAGTTGAGTGAAAAAGTCCATCATCATTTAAAAGAAGAAGAACATAAATTTTTCCAGCAAGCTGGAAAAATTCTTAAAGACAGCGAAAAAGAAACGCTGGGTAATAAATATTTAAAGGAATATAAAAAGTATAAAAAGCAGCAGTAGATTAAACCTACGCAGCTTTTTTAGTACTTCTTAAAGTAACACCAATAGAGGCCAGCATTACGCAAGCCAAAGCCACCCATTGCAGCATGCTGATTTCTTCGTGAAGTAATAAGAAACCCGTTAATGCTGCCAATGCTGGTGCTAAACTCGTTAGAGTCCCATAAGTTAATTTATTAAGTTGTTTGAGAGCCATTAAGTCGAGTGCATATGGAATTGCCGTTGCTAATACCGCAATAAGTAAGGCTTTACCCCAGTACTGTGTTTCAAGTAATGCAGGAGCATTGTGCCAGATTCCAATTGGCAATAAGGCAAGTGCAGATACACCGATCCCAATCGTTAATGCATGCATCCCGATATTTTGGGTCACAACTTTATGACCGAAATAGATATAGAAGGCCCAGCAAAGTCCGGCACCTAGCGCACATGCTGCACCTACATACGAGAAATGGTGTTGAATGGGGTTTTGCCAAGGTACCATGAGTGCAATGCCTAACATGGCCAGTGCTACCCAAATGTAGTCGCTCTTTTGTTTAATAGAAAGAAGCGCAAGACCCAATGGACCAATAAACTCTAATCCAACAGCAATACCTTGGGGTAGTTTTCCAAGTGAGGTATAAAATAGGATATTCATTAAGCCTAAAGAAGCGCAGTACATCAATAAATCACGCCATTTTAAATAGGGTAAGCGTGACCAGATTTTCCAAGATCGGAACATAATTGCGACAATAACCGTTGCAAAACTCAGCCTTAAAACTGTAACGGTGAGAGGGTCTAATGTTGCAATGAGCTGTTTGGCAAATGAAGCGCTGATTTGATATGAGACCATAGACAAAATCATATACAGCACAGCAATAATTGGAAGATTTTGCATGGAAAATACTCTAGCGCTTCATCTGATGTCTAAAAATAATGGTGGACAATTATAACGAATACTATGTTTTAGCTGGCAGATTTCATTAAATTAACTTGCTGCTTTTTCACGTTCTTGGCGAGCTTTTTGGGTGGTTACGGTACAACCAACAGAGGCAGTGATAATGGTTGCAAGTGCTAGCCATTGATTCCATAAAAGATATTCACCCAAGAAGATAAATCCAGATAGTGCTGCAACTGCGGGCTCTAGGCTCATCAATGTTCCAAAGCTTAAAGGTGTCAAATTGCGCAGTGCTAACATTTCTAAAGAGAATGGGAGAGCACTGGCTAAAATGGCCAAACCAATAAAATAAAAAAGATAGGGAAGTTCAATCACTTGACCAATCGAGCCTGAAAAAAAGGTAATGGGTAATAAGATGCATGCACCTACACTCATTCCTAAACACACCGTATGATTACCAGAAATACCAGAAGGTTTCTGCCCGGCAATAATGTAAAGTGCCCAACAAGACCCTGCACTAATTGCAAATAAAACGCCGATCCAATCTAAACTATGTGCTTGATTAAAAGGGAAAAGTAAAATCAGCCCAATAATTGCGAAGCTGACCCAAACGAAATCATATTTTTGACGTGCGTGATATAACGCCACACTTAAAGGGCCAATAAATTCAAAAGCAACCGCAATTCCAATCGGTAAACGTTCGATCGACAGATAAAATAAGGCGTTCATACCTGCAAGCGCAAATCCATAAGCTAAGATTGCTTTCCAGCGAACCTGACTAAAATTAATTCGCCAAATTTGAAAAATAATCGCAAGAATAATTGCACCTAAACATAGGCGCATTGCTGAAACAGTCAGTACAGGAAAGTTCTGAAACAGAATTTTAGCTAAAGATGCACTGCTTTGTACGCTTAGCATAGCGAGGATGAGAAAACCCAAAGCATGTAGCTGAGATTTCTGGCTTAGAGTGGACATTTTATTATTTGATCGATTGGTATACTTTTCACATGATAATGTAAATGCCCATAAAAAAGCCACAGACAATGCTGTGGCTTTTGAATTTACAGTTCGTATTAGAACAATACGCGCACGCGAATTGTACCTTCAACTTCATGCAACATATCTAAAGCTTCTTGAGAAGCAGAAGCGTCAACATCCATGACGAGGTAACCGATGTCACCTTTAGTCATAAGTGACTGACCAGAAATGTTGATGCCTTGTTCAGCAAACAAGTTGTTGATTTTAGACAATACACCTGGCACGTTTTTGTGGATGTGCAATAAACGGTGTTGACCAGCTGTCAATGGTAATGCGATTTCCGGGAAGTTCACCGCAGAAAGTGTCATACCTTTGTCAGAGTAAGCAACAAATTTCTCTGCAACTTCTAAACCAATGTTTGCTTGCGCTTCCATGGTTGAACCACCAACGTGAGGAGTTAAAATCACGTTGTCTAAGCCGCGAAGTGGAGATTGGAATTCTTCACCATTTGCTTTTGGTTCTTTCGGGAATACGTCAACCGCTGCACCAGCAATATGACCAGACTTGATTGCATCAGCTAAATCTTCAATCACTACACATGTACCACGCGCAGCATTTAAGAAGATCGCGCCTTCTTTCATTTTCGCAAATTGTTCTTTAGTGAAGAAGTTACGTGTAGACGGAACATCTGGCACATGCAACGTTACAACATCTGCAGTTGCTAAAAGTTCATCTAGAGAACCAACTTGGCGAGCATTACCCATTGGTAATTTGGTTACTGCATCATAATAAATAACATGCATGCCCATGCTTTCAGCAAGAACTGAAAGTTGAGAACCGATGGAACCGTAACCCACAATACCTAAAGTTTTGCCACGAGTTTCAAAAGAACCGACAGCAGACTTGTCCCAACCACCACGATGACAAGCCGCCGATTTTTCTGGAACACGGCGAAGAAGAAGAATTGTTTCAGCAAGTACAAGCTCTGCAACCGAACGCGTATTTGAATACGGTGCGTTGAATACAGGAATACCACGTGCCATTGCTGCTTTAAGATCAACTTGGTTTGTTCCGATACAGAAACAGCCTACAGCGATCAATTTATTTGCAGCTTCGAAAACTTCTTCAGTCAATTGGGTACGCGAACGAATACCAATAAAGTGAGCATCTTTAATTGCTTCTTTAAGTGCTTCGCCTTCAAGAGCAGTTTTACGATAGTCAATATTGGTGTAACCCGCAGCGTTTAAAGTATCGACTGCGTTTTGGTGAACGCCTTCTAACAAAAGGAAACGGATTTTATCTTTAGGTAGTGAAAGATGTTGGCTCATTACGGCTCCGCTACAAAGGCCAAATTTGGTGGCGGTATAATAACATACTGGGCAGCGCTATAGATATTTCGTTTATACCATCGCCTTATGGCAATTTTATCTATGTCTAATCACTTCTGTTTATGGCTTGTCGAGCATTTTAAAATATGCTTGGTAGGGGGATAAATGTGATTTTTCTATGAAAGCCCTATAGAAAGCATTTATTTACGTTAAACATGTTTTGTAGTGACAGTATCTCTATTCTGAACTTTATCGCTTGCGCGGATACATGTAGAATATAGGAGTTCCTTGAACATTATGGCTTTGCTCAGGTGAGAACCTTGAGAATTATGAGGTCATAGTCCCACCACAGTTTACTTCTTGCTAGGTCTGCAAACGATGAATGCTCCAGTCGCTTTAACACCTGAGTTACTCACCCAATTAACAGCAATTGTCGGTGAAAACCGTATTAAAACTGATGCTGATAGTCTCGAAAACTGGGGTAAAGATCATACCAAGCATTTTAATCCGAACCCATCGGTCATCGTTTTTCCTTCAACGACTGAACAAGTTCAGGCGGTTGTTAAGCTTGCGAACCAGTTTAATGTTGCGATTACACCGTCAGGTGGTCGTACTGGTCTCTCTGCTGGTGCGGTAGCAACCAATGGTGAAATTGTCATTAGCATGGACAAAATGAACCAAATTCTTGAGTTCTTCCCAGCAGACCGTATGGTTCGAGTGCAAGCTGGTGTTGTGACTGAGCAATTGCAGAATTATGCAGAAGAACAAGGCATGTATTATCCAGTGGACTTTGCATCCGCAGGTTCTAGCCAGATTGGCGGTAATATCGGAACAAATGCCGGCGGTATTAAAGTCATTAAATATGGTATGACACGTAACTGGGTACTTGGCTTAACCGTAGTGACTGGTAAAGGTGACATCCTGCGTTTAAACAAAGGCATGGTTAAAAATGCAACTGGTTATGCATTACAGCATTTGTTTATTGGTGGTGAGGGTACATTAGGTTTAGTGACCGAAGCTGAAATTAAACTTGAGCGTCAACCACAAAACTTACAAGTTTTAGTTTTAGGTGTTCCTGATTTTGATGCGGTAATGCCTGTATTACATGCATTCCAAAAAGACATCGACTTAACTGCATTTGAGTTCTTTGGTGAACTTGCAATGCAAAAAGTTTTAGATCATGGACATGTACAACGCCCATTTGAAACACAATGCCCGTTCTATGTATTACTTGAGTTTGAAGCACCATATGAGCCGATTCTCGATAAAGCAATGGAAATTTTCGAGCATTGTATGGAGCAGGGTTGGGTACTTGATGGTGTAATGAGCCAGAGCCTTGACCAAGTAGAAAGCTTATGGCGTTTACGCGAAGATATTTCTGAATCAATCGCACCATTTATTCCATATAAAAATGATATCTCAGTATTAATTACTCACGTACCTGCATTTATTCGTGAAATTGACGCGATTGTTCAAGAAAACTATCCAGATTTTGAAATTTGCTGGTTTGGCCATATTGGTGACGGTAACTTGCACTTAAATATTTTAAAACCTGAAAACTTAACCAAAGATGAGTTCTTTGCGAAATGTCAGGTGGTTAATAAATATGTGTTTGATACTGTTAAAAAATACGACGGTTCAATCTCTGCTGAACATGGTGTAGGCATGACGAAAAAGCCATATTTGGAATATTCACGTTCGCCTGAAGAAATTGAATATATGAAAGCTTTGAAAAAAGTATTTGACCCGAATGGTTTGATGAACCCAGGTAAATTGTTTGATCTTTAAATTATATCTATTTTGTAGGACTACATAGTTTCTACAGAGTAACCGACAAAGCCATAGCATCATAAAGCTATGGCTTTTATTTTGGGTGATAAAAATGCAACGTTTATTTTTAATTTCAGCGCTTTGTGCTGGGCTTTTCACTGGGTGTGCGACGACCAGTAAATTAATTCCTTTTGTGGGTTCGGAAACTCCGATGCAACAAGTACTTAAAGCCCAGCCTGAGATCGTAAAAGAGCATAACAATACCTCAGTTCAGCAAGTATTTAACCGAGTAGAATCTCCAACAGTTTCCCGTATTACCGTTATCCAAACAGGTTTAATGGATGATTCTGTTTCTGCAATCCGAACAGAATATTCATTTAAGCTGGTTGATGAAAAGTGGCAATTGCAAAATAAGCAAAAGAGCTATCAATGCGCGAGAGGGAAAGGGTCTAGAGGTTTTCAAACTCAGCTTTGCTCTTAAAAATAAAAAAGACGATAAATATATCGTCTTTTTTTATAGTCTAAATTATACGCCGCTTTCTAAAATTTTAATTTTGACGTCAACGACATCATCTTTGACTGCTTCATGATGCGCTTGCATATGAGGCGTCGCTAAATGCGCTTCAAGATGGGCAACACTTTCCCATTTTTCCAACATCACAATAATGTCTGGGTCTTTGTTTTGGAAGCTTGCATTTGAGATGTGGTCAACTAAAGGTTCATAACCATGGCAACCATCTTCTGCTAAAACAGTTGGAATGATTTTTTGAAAGGCATCCAATACGTTCTGGCGATGCTGTCCACCCGATTTAGTACGAATTTCCGCAATAATGGTTAGCATGGATTTCTCCTTATTAGGCTGCTGCAAATACAGTATTTAAGTGTGCTTTATATTCTTCAACATAACTATCAACGTCAGGCATTTTAATCACGTCATTTACAATAAATGTCGGAAGGGTGCTCATGCCTAAGAACTGATTGGCTTTATGAAATGGTAAATAAACGCCATCTACACCTACGCCGTGGAAGAATTGATCTGTATCTTCAAATGCTTCCATTGGAGCATTCCAAGTCAATGACAGCATATATTTTTTGTCATGAATTAAACCACCTGAACCATATTTTTTTGAGGCATCAGAACGGCTACGCCCATCACTTGCATAAAGTGAACCATGACCAGTGGTAAAGACATCATCAATGTACTTTTTGACCGTCCAAGGTGCGCCCATCCACCAGCCTGGCATTTGATAAATAACAACATCTGCCCATAAGTATTTTTCAACTTCACTTTCAGCATCATAATTGCTGTCTGCACGGGTGACTTGAACTTCGTGGCCGAGTTCCGTGAGATGTGTCGTTGCAAGGGTGGTTAATGTGTCATTTAATTCACCGTTTGAGTGGGCAAATTGTTTAGCACCATTAATCACTAAAATCTTACTCATGGAGGTTGCTCTCATTAAATTCCTGTATTTGACGCATACTCTATGAGATTTACTGTTGTAGAAAAATGCATGAATAGGAAAAATATTGTTGATAAAAAATCAATAATTATTATTGGATTTCTATTTAAAATTAATCTATCTAATTAATATCAATAAATTTATGCCTATTTACAAAGCTCAAAAGGAAAAAGTGGCCTATTATCTTTAGCATTAATTTTGAGTAAATAGAGGGGAAGAGTGATGAAAAAGAATGGTTTGTTGATTATTTTCAGCCTAAGTATATTAACTGCTTGTGCTCCACCTCAAAATTCTTCTGCTCAACTCGCTGATAGTCCTATACAGGCTGTATTGCTCGATCAACCTGATCTTTTAAATAATGCAAGCAATTTAGATATTTCACAGCAAATGAATGCTTCGGATGATCCTTCCAATGCGCAAGTTACTATTTTGCAAACAGAGCCTAGTCCAGATGCTGTGTCGAAAACACGTACTGAATATTTATTAAAAAGAGATCAGCAAATCTGGAAAATTGTGAATAAAAAGCAAAGCTATCAATGTACAAAAGGAGAGGAAACTACAGATTTTCAAGTTAATCCTTGCCCATGATGCTTAATTTTTCATCGAATATGTGGATAACTTTGAGTTTGTGCACAACCACAATTTGCATGCCTTTTTGTGCAAAAAACTGAAATTTAAGCTTCTTAAAATTGCATGATTGCTGATCAATTTAAAAAGTGCTATTGTTGCGCTCGGCAATTGTGCCAATTGGTAAAAATTACCGAATCTCACGTCATATATTTTTTCTCGTTTTAGACACCTTGTGAATACGGTGTTTCACACTCTAAACATGCACTCTCACGGCATATAAAAACTTAACTAAAGATTGATTGACCATACATGTCATCGTCATGACTACATCTTATTTTATAGGTAGTCCTACAGACATATGGCCGCTATTTTGAAGTGTACAACTCATGAAAAATATTCAAACGACAACGTTGAACCGTACAACGTTGATGTTTCCTTTGGCCTTAGTGCTATTTGAATTTGCGGTTTATATTGGTAATGACCTGATTCAGCCCGCCATGTTGGCAATTACTGAGGACTTTGGTGTAAGTGCAACTTGGGCACCGTCTTCGATGTCATTTTATTTGTTAGGTGGCGCATCTGTCGCATGGTTACTTGGTCCTTTGTCGGACCGTCTCGGACGTAAAAAAGTACTATTAGCAGGAGTTTTATTCTTTGCTCTATGCTGTTTTTTAATTTTACTTACGACGCAAATCGAGCAATTTCTAGCTTTAAGATTTTTGCAGGGAATTGGCTTAACCGTAATTTCAGCAGTTGGATATGCGGCTATTCAAGAAAGTTTTGCTGAACGTGATGCGATTAAAGTCATGGCACTCATGGCCAATATCTCATTGCTTGCGCCCTTGCTAGGACCTGTACTTGGCGCTTTCTTAATTGATTATGTGTCATGGCACTGGGGCTTTGTCGCCATCGCTGTATTGGCATTACTCAGTTGGATCGGGTTGAAAAAACAGATGCCGAGCCAGCAAGTCAGTGTAACCAAGCAACCTTTTAGTTATCTTTTTGATGATTTTAAAAAGGTGTTTACCAACCGCCGTTTTTTAGGTTTAAGCCTTGCATTACCTTTAGTGGGTATGCCTTTAATGCTATGGATTGCTTTGTCTCCAATCATTTTAGTAGATGAGTTAAAACTCACCAGTGTGCAATATGGCTTAGCTCAATTCCCTGTGTTTTTGGGTTTGATTGTAGGCAACATTGTCTTAATCAAAATTATTGATCGTTTGTCCTTAGGTAAAACCGTCATGATGGGTTTACCGATTATGCTCACTGGTACACTTATTTTAATATTAGGTGTGGTGTGGCAAACCTATCTCATACCTTGTTTGCTTACAGGCATGACATTGATTTGTTTTGGTGAGGGGATTAGTTTCTCGGTCTTGTATCGTTTTGCACTCATGTCATCTGAGGTCTCAAAAGGAACTGTTGCAGCAGCAGTTTCAATGTTACTGATGATGAGTTTCTTTGCAATGATTGAGCTTGTACGTTATCTCTATACACAATTTCATTTATGGGCTTTTGCATTGTCTGCATTTACCTTTATTGCTCTTTGGTTTAGCCAACCGCGAAGTGCTTTGAAGCAGGAAATGCAAGAAAGACTGCAACAAGGCAACAATTAAATAAAAAATACCGGAAGTGATATTCCGGTATTTTTTTATTCTACTTAATCTCTTGTTCTAAAAGTTTGTCTTTAAGTGTTAATAGTTCTGGTAAGGTTTCTAGCAATAAACTGATTTGTTTTAACACGAGTGTGTAATTCTCTGAAAAGTGCTCATGAGTAGTTAGGCTTTGAATTTGTGCTAAGGTCTGCTCAAGGAAATTGAAATCAATATAAGCTGGATCAAAGAAGCTCTGTTTAAGAATTTGCTGACAATCCAGTAAGAGTTGTAATACCTGTTGATCATCAATTTTTTGTCGTTGGCTTCCTAACGCTGCTACGTAACTCAGTTGACTGTGACTATAAACCAAATAACGGAAAGCATAATGGATGAGTTGAGGGTTCGGGTTGGGTTCAGCGCTTAGGCTCGAAATCATGTTGGATAGCTCAATTTGAGCGTTATGCGCAGCACGACGAATTCGGCGGTACTCTATATCCTGATTTTTGCCATATTGATATTGCTCAACAATCACATTGAAATAATCTAAGGTCGCTTTGCTGCTTTTATTAATATTGTTGGGGATGTTCCGGAAGTTCCAATCGGGCCAAATAAAGTTTACGGCAAGCCATGCAATAAAGCAGCCTAATAAGGTATCTATCAGTCGAGGCAAAATAATACTGTAGCCAGCGCCTTTTAAGTTGAAAATTAATAGCACCATAAGGGTAGCCATGAGCGTAGCCAAAGCATATTTCTTTTGACGTAAGTAAAAAAAGCAGACTCCACAAATAATTGTAATGATGAGCTGGCCTTCAATACTCGGTACAAAATATAAAATAGGTATTCCTAATAAAACACCGAGTAAGGTACCAATCGTTCTTAATTTAAGACGACTTTTAGTCGCAAAATAAGTAATCTGACAGACAAACAAACTGGTGAGTAAAATCCAGTAACCATGCTGCGCAAAGGGTAACAGTGAAATTGCATAACCTGCGGCGAAAACCACAGCAATTCGTATGGCATGCCTAAACAGCGCTGACTGTGGCGTAAGTTGTTGCCGAAGTTTTAAGATAAGATCTGAAAATCCTTGAATATCATCATCAAGTAAATTTAAGTGTTCTTGTCTTGTTTGAGTGTTATTTTCAGGAACAGGTTGGGCATATTGCAGTTGTTCAAACTGTTCATGCATTCCTTTTAAATTATCAAAAATAAGTTTTAAATTTTTAACTTCAAAATTTTGTGGATGTTGTTGTATCCAATCTTTTAAAGAACTTTCCAAATGTCCCAATACTTTCTGACTTTCTTGCGAAGGCTGATATGGCTGGTTATATAAAATACATTGAGCTAAGTCTTGGCATGCTTGTGCTTGTAGGCGCAGATTTTTTTGGAAACGGAAAATAAGATCACTACGGCTAAAATTCTGTTGAATATGTTCGTAATGTAAATAATTTGAAGTGGCTTGCTCGTGAATATCTCGTGCGAAAAAATATAGGTTTAGCCAATAGATGCTTTTATTACTGACTCTGGAAGCTTTAAGCCGAGTAAGTAGTGAACTGCGTATTTGATTGAGGCTTTGGGCAACTTGCGTATTTTGTAGCGATAATTCATATAAAAGCTGTTCAACATTCTCTTTATTGTCCGGATCAAACAAACGAGCTTTTGCTTGTAGTAGAACAGAAATTTCTTTAAAAATTTGTGAGAGCTTATCTTGTAAGGGGAGTGTCGGTTTAATAATAAAAAATAAAATAGAAGTTAAACCGTACCAGAGAGCACCATAAACAAAATAAGTAGGTTGTTGATACCAATGTGTATATTCGCCTAAACCGAACATACTATAAATAGAGAGCAAAATAGTGCCAAAAGAAATCGTGGCATAACGTTGCCCTAAGGCGCCTAGTAAAATAAAAAAAGCGCTTGAGATAGAGAGATATAAAATAAAGAAAATTTTGTAAGGTGCTAAAAAGCCGAGAATGCTACTGACTGTAAAAAAGAGCAGGCAGACATAAACCAAGTTGCGTAATCGAATACTTAAACGATCATCAAAGTCTGTTAATGCTGCTGCAATTGCGCCTAAGGTCACGGGAACAATAAGTTGATTATAGCCCAGCCACAGCAAACCTAAAGTTGTGCCAGTGAGTACAATCAGAATTTGCAGGCAATAAATTAAAATAGAGTTTGTCTTAAAGCTATTAAATATTTGGGTCAGATAATTCACGGCTTTTGTTCTAAATTAGAGAATACGTGAGAAAGCAGTATGTAACTTTAAATTTTTATTACTTCAAAAATATTATTCTTTTTATCTACAAAAGTCAGTCATTTTTTAAGATTTTATTAGACTTAAACCAAGGTGTAACGATCAATAAATTAACAAAATTGTGGATATCTTTTTAGATACCCACAATTTGAAAAACACATAAATTATTTAATCACACCACACGCAATTCGTGCTCCGCCACCGCCAAGAGGTTGAGGTGAGTCTGAATAATTGTCGCCACCAGCGTGGATCATAATAGCTCGACCTTGAATATCAGCAAGTTTCAATCGAGGGGCGATTACGGCAGTTGTTGCAACACCTGTATTATCGACAACTAAAACAGGTAGATCGCCTAAATGGCCAGTGGTTGGAGTACCATGATGAGGGGCTTGGTTCGGGTTATAGTGGCTACCCGCAGCTAAAGCAGCGCCAGGTTTTCCATCTTTTACAGCAGGTGCACAAGAAGCGTTTTCATGAATATGGAAACCACGAGTACCACTTGGTAAGTCAGCAAGAGCAGGGGTAATAATTAAACCTTTGTCGCTATCTTGAAGGCTAATCGTACCTATTTTTTTGCCAATACCGTTAGCTGTCACTTCATTTACGTCGACCACTTTTTTAGTATGCATTGAGGTTAATGCTTGAGCTGTGTCAGATACAGTTTTAGTTACCGAACTACAGCCAACGGTAAAAAGGGCTGTAAGCACACAAACTGCGCTAATTTTATTAAACATCTGCATGATTGGATGTCCTTATAAATATATATGATCGTTTGATTCAAACAAACAGAGGTCTGACCTACAAGTTAATTTAAATAGTTAATTTGTATCTAGAAACATTTTTAAATTAAATCACTATGTCACTCTTTGTCATTGGACGATTCACTTTCAGAGTCATAAATCATAGTCGTTTTTGGCATAGGTTCAGGTTCAATCGTTTCATGTAACCATTCACGCCAAATTGCCAGTAAAATAGCCAAAATTACAGGACCAATAAATAAACCGACCAAGCCGAAACTCGCAATACCACCTAATACACCAAACATAATTAATAAGAACGGAATTTTGGTGGCGCCAGAAATGACGAGTGGTCTAATCACATTATCTGAGCTACTGACAATCACCACGCCCCAAACGACAACGCCAATAGCTTCCATGGTTTGTCCTTGAGAGAACAACCATAAACCTACGCCTAAATAGGAAATTGGGGTACCAAATGGAATTAAAGCCAATAAGAACGTAGCAATAGTGAGTACCATAGGGTTTGGTACACCTGCTACGAAGTAACTTAATCCAGCTAAAACGGCTTGAGCAATTGCAGTTAAACCTACGCCATAGACTACTGCACGAGTTGTCTCGGAAATCGTATCAAGATAGTGATGAATACGAGGGCCAATGACCATTTCTAAAGCTTTACTCACTTGAGACAAAATCATTTGACCATCACGGTAGAAGAAAAATAGGCTAAATACGGCAAAGCCAAGTTTGACAATATTTTTGCTAATCTCACCGAGCAGTACACGGCCATAACTTAAATGACTTTGTACCCAAGCTGCGATATTTTGAATGGTGCTATTAGGATCGTTGTTTAACTCATTAAGTGTACGAGAAATTTCTTTTCCTACAAAAGGAAGCTCGCGTATAAAATCTGGAATGCTTAAATGGCCCGAAAAAACCTGACGTTGTAAGTCAAAATATAAGTTGCGTCCTTCATGCTGCAAAATGAAAATAGCACATGTAAACGGTACACCAACAACCAAAATGACCAGACTAATCATTAGAGTTGCATTTAAAGTATTACGGGTTTCTCCAAAAAAGCGCTGAATTCTTAAATAAATAGGCCAAGTCATATATGCAATGATGGCAGCCCAAAGTACAGGAACAATAAAGTATTTCAGGATATTAAATCCTAAAAAAATCAAAATAAAAAACAGCCCAAACAATAAAACGCGCTGTAAATTAGGAGCGTATGGATGCACGAACAATATTTCTCTAATTTTCTATGTAGAATAAAGTCATATTAACTGAAAAATAACCTGAGGCAAATTTTAAGGTCACAATGTAAAAAACCTTATACATGCAGTTGTAGAGGCTAAAACTCCCTTAAAACCATTCAGCTTTATCTTCAATTAACTTGTTTAGAACAGGTTGCCATTGATTTTGGATACTAATAAAGTTCTTTTGCGGTTTATCAAAAATGCTTAAACCCTGCATTGCTAAGCTGCCATACGCAGTGCGTTCAGCAATCCATGCAACAGGTTCCTGTTCAATTTTTTCAAAGAACTGTTGGATATCTTTTGAACTTGCACTGTTTGGTTTTACACGATTTGCAAGAAGTAAAATCTGAACTTTACCTTTACGAATACGTTTAATGTCTTGTAAATGCTTTAAAAAACGACGAGTACTGTCTATATCAAAAAATGAAGGTTGAAGTGGAGTAATAATGGCATGCGCTTCACTAATAAGCTGTTCAGCATGCTCACCTGACAGAGCACCAGGCGCATCAATAATTAAATAGTCCAGATTTTTGGGTGCATCACCAATTGATTTTTCATGACGCCAGTCTAGGCTTTGAATCGTTGCAACAGTATCAGGGCGCTGTTTTAACCATTGTAAGGCCGATTTTTGATTGTCCGAATCTGCTAATGCTACTTTATATCCTTTTTGTGCCAATGCCGTTGCTAACGTAATGGCTGTCATGGTTTTTCCGCATCCGCCCTTTTGATTTGCAATAAGTATCGTTTTCATAAATCCAATTATTTTCAGCAGCACATTTGTTTATGTTTTATACCTTAGCATCTTTTTGTGAGAAGTAGATGACTGCATTTGACAAAAGTTTAAGCTGTTTCGTTATTTTAGATATGATTAGAGCTGTAATCTTAATTCGCGCTTTTTAAGGAAAATTTATGTCTGTATGGCTTGCCATGCTTATTGGTGCTGGCATTGGTATTATCATCACTACTATTATTTTATCAAATACACGTAATGGACGAATTAAGGCTGAATATGAGCAATATATTGCTGAACTTGAACTAGAGCATCAACAGGCGCTTACTCAAGCACAAAAGAGAAGTGTAAATACAAGTCGTGCGGTGTTGAAAGGAAAAATGGCAGAACAATTTGCTCCCGTTTTACCTGAATTTCAGTATTTACCAAGTGATGCAAAATTCATGGGCGATCCGGTGGACTATATTATTTTTGATGGATATACCGATTTCCGCGATGGCGATGGTACGGCAGAAGACATCAATATTATTTTGCTTGATGTAAAAAGTGGTGGAGCTAGACTTACGAAAGGTCAACAAGCAATTGCCCAAGCTGTTCAACAAGGTAAGGTTCGTTTCGAAACGTTGAGAATAGATTTCGAAGATTAACAAGCTGTTTAATTCAGCACAAAAATAGACGAAATTGATCTGTATTGTTACTAAATTTCGATATTTTTTTCATCGCTTAAAGCTATTATAAATTGAAGATCTAATCACTTTGATCTAGCAATATTTGAGGTGTAACACGATGAAAAAACAAAGTTTGATGATGGGCTTACTCGCCGTGATTGGCATGAGTTCAACATTTGCATCGACCTCAAGTGAATATAATATTGCCAATGGTTTGAGCCCGATAGAAAAAGATCAATCTATTTCTGTATTACAACCTTTTCAAGGAAATTTCAGAATCTTGGGTTCAAAAGTTTATCAAAATGATGAACAAGCTAAGTTTTCTCCTATCGACTATGCAGTAAGTTGGGGATTGTTTGCAAAGCCTGAGATCGCACGTCATATTTCAGTGAAACAATATGACCGTTATTTAAACTGGAAAATTCCTAAATTACCTGTTCCAGCAGAGCAAGCGATGCAAATGGTATCTAACATGCACATCATTCCTGCAAATCCTGAAATTGCTCAGCAGATTAAACAGGTTAAACGTGGTGATTTAGTTTATCTAAAAGGTGACCTTGTCGAGATTAAGGACAAAAATTTAGTTTGGAAATCCTCACTTACGCCGACTGATACGGGTGATGGTGCATGTGAGTTATTCCGCGTTCAGGCAATTCATTGGGTTGAAAAGCAAAATATATAATTTATAAAAAAGCCTTCATAAGTTTGAAGGCTTTTTTATAACCAATACATTGCTATTTCTGTTGCGATGCTTTCCAATATTTTAATTGATTTTGCGCTTGTAAATAGTCGGCAAGATCATTGATCTGTTCATCTTTATTGGCTTGCTTATCACTCAAGTGTTTTTCTTGGTTTTCCCAATATTGATAAAGTAGACCCTGAATGTAACGACCTTGCTCAGTTTTTAAATCTAAATCTTTTAACATGGTCAGAGAAGAGCGCACATTATCAAGAGTACGCTGTTGCTCAAACTCTGTAGTGAGGGTTCCAGCTTCATGCATTTTTGCTAATTCACTTTCCATCTCGTCACTCATTTCTGTAAAGCGACGATCATAATCCTCTAACAGCGCAATATCGTGTGCATCATCAGCAGTGGCAGGGAAGGTCTTAACAGGTCTTTCATTTAGTTTTTCTAAAACCTGATCGGTAGATGAGGTGGCAGAAGGTTGCTCCGTCTTAGCAGGCTCATCCGCTTTTTTACAAGCAGTCAGAAATAGGCTAGAGCAAAGCAAAGACATTAATATGATTTGAGGTGTTTTCTTCATAACTTTCAACCAAACCTATTCACTAATTATTTAACGGGTAACGTACTTTTTTGAAAGTGATATGCATACGTAACATATGGAAAATCAATCTGATCTTGAGGACCTAATCCAGTAAAATCATAAACAATTTTTTCAAACAGTGCTTTGAGTTGTAATTGATCTTTTTCAGTCATTGCAGCAATAAAGCTCGTAGAGAGTAAACGTTTACTTACGACTTGTTCGACAGAACCGTGTTGTGACTGCGTGAATGTTTGTAGGCTATCAAATAGGAATAAATCTTGTTGTTCAAATACGCGTTTCCACTTTTCACTATGATAACGAGGTGTGTCACCTTCAAGTGGGAGTAGGAAGTCAGCTAAAGCTTTGACCCAATCTGTACGTTCGTCTCGTTGATTCCAAACTAGCCCTAAATGTCCTTCTGGTTTTAATACTCTATGCATTTCTGTTAGGGTATCGAGGTTGTCAAACCAGTGAAAAGATTGCGCACAAATAATGGCATCAATTTTATGATCTTCTACAGGAATTGAATGGCTAAAAGCCTGTAATGTTTTGATATCAGGATAAACTTGTTGAAGCTGCTGTAACATCTCGCCAATTGGTTCAACTGCAATAACATCTGCATGTGTTTGTTTTAAGTAGGGTAAGAATTTGCCAGTACCTGATCCAAGATCAATAACAGTAGAGTTTTCCTGTATTTGTAGGCAATTTTGCAGCCAACTTACTATTTCTGCGGGATAATTGGGTCTAACTTGCTGATATAGTTCAGCAGCTGAACTGAAGCCTTTTTGAGCGGCAGGATGTAAGGATTGTGTCATATTTTGCGCTTTTTAATCTGACTGGCATCTATAAAATAAGATACTCCGCAATCATAAATTGGCAAAACACCTATTTTGTTTCATTTTTGACGTTGTATGTGGGAGTAAATTTTCTTTCGGTGTGAGCATGGATAAGCAAATTATTTTTGAAGACGAACACATTAGAGCCATTTTTTTACCAGGCGATTCTAATACATTGGTTCTCTCTTTTGGCGATTTGATTACCCGAGCGAGTGGCTTATCTATCAATGCTGAAAAGTCTCTAATTAAATACCAATATAATGTTATTGGGGTAATGCCAAAACAAAAATCATGGTTTCCTCAAGCAAGCATGATTGAGCTGGCACAAGCAATTTCGCCTATTCTAGAAGGCTTTAAAAATATTGTGGGTTATGGCGGTTCAATGGGCGGCTATGCGGCAATCAAATATTCTAATTTATTGAATATGAACCGTGTGATTGCATTTGTGCCTCAATATTCAATTGATCCAGAGCATGTTGAAGACCGACGTTACGCTGAGTTTTTTGATGCTATAGCAAATAAAGACATGCAGATTCAGCCACAAGATGTCGATGCAGTGCGTGAATACATTATTGTTTATGACCCATATTTCTCGATTGACCGTGAACATTACTTAAAAATAAAAGAGCTGTTACCAAGCTTACATACGATTCATTTGCCATTTACTGGTCATGAAGCATTGTCTGTATTGGCTAGTTCAAGTTTATTACATGATTTTATTGAACATGATTTCAATGAAATCTATTTTTATCAGCAAGTTCGTAAGGTCAAAAAACAAAGTAAGTTTTACTTCCGTAATGTACTTGCGCATGTTCTTACTCATCATGATGAAATGTTGTTAAAAATATTGCGTCAAAATGATTTTCAGTTAGATGAACGTTATTTTGATAACCCACTTAAACAGGCTATTACACGTAGTCTGATAAAAACAAATCAAGCAACTGAGTTGGACTTTCAAAAGCTCGGTATTAAAGTGCAGCGAATTCAAGAAGATGCAAATTATAAAGAAGGCTTGCAGACTAGCTTTGGTTTAATTTTGGTATTTAACCTCATCAATTCAAAGTTTGAAAGTTATACAGTAGATACTCTACTGGCGAATAAATCTTATTTGGTTCCAATTGTGGCTGAGCAAACTGGTGTAGTGCACATTGAATTAAATAATGAAATTTATTTGTTAGCGATGAATGATCGTAAGATTATTAAATTGTTCAAGCGTGAAGAGCCCTTAACATCGGATATGAGTCCGTTTGTAATCAAAAAATATTCGGATTCTTTAGCGATTAGCTATAAGCAATTAAATTTATCTTGTGATGAACAAGGGCTGTGTGAATTTACGGAAGGTTCAATTCAATCTACCGAACAGTTGAGCACCATCAGCTATTAAAGCTTTATAGTGTTTAAATAAAGCTCAGACCTTTAGGTTTGGGCTTTATTTTTTGCTTAAAAAATATTTTTTTATAAACTTATTTGTATATTATTTTAAAACTCATTATTTAAATAAATAGTAGGTTTGTTATATAGTGCTCTGCTGTATTTAAAGTAGGCATAACCAGTAATATATATAAATACTATGTTTAAAGATAAATGGGTTTTTCTACTACATAAATTATAGAAATAATATGAGATTAATTAAAATACAGATATAGCTATAAAAAAATATAACTAAATGTTTTTTCTATGTATTTTATTTTTACATGAAGAGCTTGGTTAAAATAAGTTCACTATTCAAAGATAATTGCATATTTATTTTTTTCTCCTAAAATGATTTTTTACTAAATTGTCGTTACAGTTTTTTATATGCAATCATTAAATTATCGGAATAATGATGCATCGCAACATGGAAGTTCTGCACCTTTGAAACGAGCAATGAGTACTCGACATTTGGTGATGATCTCCCTTGGCGGTGCCATAGGTACAGGTCTTTTTTTAGGGTCTGGTGATGTAATTTCCCAAGCAGGCCCAATTGGCGCAATTATTTCTTATTTTTTGGGCGGTTTAATTGCCTATACCGTGATGTTATGCCTTGGTGAACTTGCGGTTCATGTGCCGGAATCAGGTTCTTTTGGTGAATACGCACGTCGTTATATTGGTCCGGGTACGGGCTATATGATTACTTGGCTCTATTGGTTAACTTGGACTGCAACTTTAGGGACTGAGTTTACTGCAGCGGCTTTATTGGTGCAGGAGTGGTTTCCATCTACCTCGGTATGGGCTTGGACTCTTTTTTTTGGTGCCTTAGTTTTTTTCCTTAATATCAGTTCAACTCGATTATTTGCCGAATCTGAATTCTGGTTGGCACTCGTTAAAGTTATTACAATCATCTGTTTTATTGGTTTGGGTCTACTGGCAATTTTTGGTTTTATTCCTTACCACGGACATGAAACAGCGCCATTATTTAGTAACCTGACTGCCCACGGTTGGTTCCCAAACGGTCTCTTCCCAATTTTTGCCACTATGCTTATTGTTAACTTTGCTTTTTCGGGCACAGAATTAATTGGGGTAGCGGCGGGGGAAGCTGAGAATCCAGCACAGACAGTTCCTAAAGCAATCAATGCGGCTATTTGGCGGTTACTAATTTTCTTTGTTGGTACAATTGTGGTGATTAGTTCATTACTGCCGTTCCAACTTGCAGGCCTTAGTGCAAATGAAGTAAGTAATAGTCCTTTTGTGACGGTATTTAACTATATTGGTATTCCATATGCAGAAGATATTATCCGCTTTGTAATTATTACGGCTTTACTTTCTGCTGCAAATTCTGGTTTGTTTGCTGCTTCACGTATGATGTGGTCGCTTTCGGCGAAAAATCAGTTACCAAAAATATTTTCTAAATTAACTCCTTCTGGAACACCGATTGTTGCCATTACTGTAACTATGTTTGGTGCAATTCCTGGATTGCTTTCAGAACAATTCGCACCAGAAACAATTTTTAAGAATCTATTGGGGGTTGCAGCTTTTACGATGGTTGTGGTTTGGATTGCGATTTGTATTTCGCAGTTTAACTTCCGTAGACAGTGGTATAAGTCAGGAAAAACAGCAAAAGATTTGCGTTTCGCGGCACCTCTTTTCCCTCTTACCCCAATTGTGGGTGGGTTGTTCTGTCTCGTTACCTGCATCAGTATGGTCTTTGACCCATCCATGCAAGTTGGTTTTATCTGTTGTATTGTTTTTATACTTCTATGCTATGCAAGCTACTTCATTTTTTATCGAAAGAAAGATCTGGTGCAGAGCTGAGCTTTCTAGAGTCTAAAGAATGTTTTTTTAAAGGTCCCGTAAGGGGCCTTTTTTGTGTCTTACTGGAAGTTAAAAAAGAAGGAATTTATATATTTTTTTTTAAAATGAAGTTTTATTTTTAATCATGAAAACAAATATTGTTTTGTAAAATTACCATTTATCGGATTCTTATTAATATTTATTTATTATTAATATTTGATTAAGTCTATGTTTAGCTTGGTTATTTGATAAAGAGGTTTTTGAGATTTTATGAAATATGAATTAGAAATGGACTTATTATAGATTTAATGTAGAGAGGGTATAGTTTTTTGACAATTTTACGAAGGCGATTAATTTTTAAATTGTTGTTATTTATGGTTTTAATTTTTTGTATTTTTTTAAATTATGATTTTATGTTTTCTATAAAAATTTTTTATTAAAGTTAAGCTTTTTTTAATATTTGTTGTTTTTTTATTATAAGGATTAGTGCGATTTGATTATTTTTTCTCTGCTTATTTATTTTAAAATGTTCTAAATGAGTGTGCTCTATGCTATATTTATTGGAAGATTTTATAGCTATGTTCCGGCTTAATTTTAAGCGGTATGTGTAGAGATAATTAATCTGTAGCATTATTGAACAATGTTTATTTTTAAAAAGACTAATGGAGGGATCTATCGATTAGTCAAAATAATTTTTATGGACATATGATTTTTTTATAAATCATCGTTCTTTTTAACTCCCAAACGGTTATGCCATTTCTTTTGTATTTATATTTCAGCCGACTGGATTAAGTGGGTTGTGGTTAAACTTTGCTTTTATAAAGATAGCTTTATAAACAGTAAGTTAAATGAAAGAAAGCTTGTAAAAGATATCGATATATAAAAGTAGATCATACTTTTAGTATCAACAAATGGAATTTAAAAAACCTAATGCTTTAGAAGAGCAGAAGGTTTAGTAAATAAACTAAGACTTTGTTATTGCAAGGTTTTAGTTGCTGAATAATAAAGACTACGGATTTATCAAATCTGAGTCTATGAAGGTATATAGGAAAAAAGATGTCAGATCTTTCATACGTAAACGAACATAGCGATGCATGGCAAACTTACTTGGCACAAATTGACCGTGTAGCGCCATATTTAGAACACTTAGCTGATTATATCGATACTTTAAAACGTCCTAAGCGTGCGCTTATTGTTGACGTGCCAATCGTGATGGATGACGGTTCGATCCAGCACTTTGAAGGCTACCGTGTACAACACAACTTGTCTCGTGGTCCGGGTAAAGGCGGTGTTCGTTACCATCCAAATGTTGATTTGAATGAAGTAATGGCATTGTCTGCATGGATGACAATTAAAACTGCTGTTTTGAACTTGCCATTTGGCGGTGCAAAAGGTGGTATCCGTGTTGATCCACGTAAATTATCAACTCGTGAATTAGAGCGTTTGACTCGTCGTTATACGACTGAAATTGGTCATATTATTGGGCCTCAAAAAGATATCCCTGCTCCAGACGTTGGTACGAATGCCAATATCATGGGTTGGATGATGGATACTTATTCTACTAGCCAAGGTCACACTGTAACTGGTGTTGTAACTGGTAAACCAGTTCACTTAGGCGGTTCTTTAGGTCGTGTGAAAGCAACTGGTCGTGGCGTATTCGTTACAGGTCGTGAAGTAGCAGCAAAAATTAATTTACCAATTGAAGGCGCGAAAGTTGCTATTCAAGGTTTTGGTAACGTAGGTAGTGAAGCAGCTTTCTTATTTGTTGAATCAAAAGCGAAAGTTACGCACGTTCAAGATCACACTGGCACAATTTTCAATGCTGATGGTATTGATCTTGAAGCATTACGTGATCACGTAAATGCAAACCAAGGTGTTGGTGGCTTTGCTGGCGCGCAATCAATTGCTGACGAAGATTTCTGGACAGCTGACGTTGACATTATTGTTCCAGCTGCACTAGAAGGCCAAATCACTGTTGAACGTGCTCAAAAACTTAAAGCTAAGTTGATTTTAGAAGGCGCAAACGGCCCGACATATCCTAAAGCTGAAGATGTATTAGTTGAGCGTGGCATTGTTGTAGTTCCTGACGTGGTATGTAACGCCGGCGGTGTAACTGTAAGTTACTTCGAATGGGTTCAAGATATGGCGAGCTACTTCTGGAGCGAAGAAGAAATCAACGAACGTTTAGACAAGTTGATGGTTCAAGCTATGGATGATGTTTGGAATACAGCGAACAGCAACGCTTGTACTTTACGTACAGCAGCTTACATCTTGGCATGTGAGCGTATCTTAAAAGCTCGTAAAGAACGCGGTATTTTCCCAGGCTAATCTGCGGAAATTACTTTTAGAAAAAGTGGTTTGAGCAAATATAAAGGATGTTATAGGGTTTATTTGTTCATTCCCTTTTTCTGAATTATTTAAATTTAAGTGTTATCGAATATATTAAATAAATACTGAGGTAAGCATGGAACAGCCAATTTCTGTAACTCGAAGCAACTTTAACGACTGGATGGTTCCAGTTTTTGCACCGGCAAATTTCATTCCGGTACGTGGT